>DATJKB010000347.1:0-2459 GCA_035491875.1 Pyrinomonadaceae bacterium
GAAGACATTGGCTTCCTTAACAGCGTGGATGAGCTCGCTGGGAGTCAGCGTCTCAAGATCAAGACCCGTCACCACCCGACCAGGTGGAATTCCAACCTCACGGGCCACTGCCATTGCTGTAGCGGGATGATCACCGGTGACCATAATGACGCGTATCCCTGCAACGCGAGCCAACCTGATGGCTTCTGGAACTTCCGCACGCGGTGGATCCCAAAGCAACACCAGTCCCAGGAAATTCAGATCGCGATCGCCTTCACCTTGACACCATGCGACCCCGAGCAGGCGAAACCCTTCAGTCGCATACGCGTTTGCCTTCTCTTCCCAACTCTCACGATCCGTATCGTAGAGTCGACTCCGCGCCATTAACACTTCGGGCGCACCCTTTACATAACTAACAAGTTCGCCACTTTCTTCTACCGTCACTCGCATGAATTTATGAACGCTATCAAATGGCAGAACACTCTTCCGCGGATGATTCTTGCGAAGAGCTTCGACTGAAAGACCTTGCTTCTCAACATAGTCGATCAGGGCAATCTCCAGCGGGTCTCCAGCTCCGATTGAAGTTTCTGCATCATTCGCCAGAGCCATTGCCCGTAACGCACGGTTTGTGTCGGGAGAGTCGACATCTTTTACATGCATCCGGTTCTCAGTTAGCGTCCCCGTCTTGTCAGTGGCGATGACGGTGACGGATCCAAGCGCTTCGACCGCACTGAGGCGTCGCACGACAGCTTTCTGTCTAGCCATTCGCTCAACGCCAAGCGCAAGTGTCAGTGTCAAAACTGCCGGCAATCCCTCGGGGACTGCTGCAACTGCCAGCGCAACGGCAAACAACAACACATGACCTGCGCGACTGATGCCTTCGACGAGCGTTCCCGCTATCGCGACAACAACAGCAAGGATCAAGACCCAACGCGCTATCTGACTGCCGAATGCCGACAACCGACGCTCGAGTGGTGTTGGTGAAGGTTTGATTGTGCCAATCAGCTCTGCGAGTTTCCCTGCTGTGCTGGCTACTCCGGTACGATTTACTTCAAGGTACGACTTTCCGCGCGTAAGAAGTGTTCCGCTGAACGCCTCATCACCAACCGCTTTCTCTACAGGAACCGATTCGCCCGTCAGCACCGACTCATCAATCATTACTCCCTGAGCTTCTGAGACGACGCCGTCAGCCGGCACTCGATCTCCAGCTTCAAGTCGGACCACGTCGCCGGGAACAAGCGACGCAGAAGGAAGATGAACCATCTGTCCATCGCGCAGCACCCACACCTGTGATTCGGCGAGCGCCTTTAATCGTTCGAGAGCGCTTTCAGCTTTGCTTTCCTGGTAGACGCCAAGTCCAGCGTTAAGAACTAAGATCAATCCGATGGTAATCGATTCGAGCGGTAATCCCGCAGCGCCTTCGGCAAGCCAGATAGTGAGATCAACCGCAAGTGCGAAGATCAAGACGTAGATCAACGCGCTGCGAAACTGATTAAGAAATCGCTGGAAAAGTGTTACCGGTTTCTTTTCGGGGATTAGGTTAGGACCATTCGTGCGAAGGAGAGCTTGAGCTTCAGAGGTTGAAAGGCCTTTACGATTCACGACTACGTTGGACATGATTTCAGGATTACAAGATTCAAGCAAACCGAAACACTCGTTGGAAGTGTTGAATATACCGCGGTTAGGTGCTTGAAATCTTGTAATCCTGAAATCCTGTCGAATAGTCGATCAGGGTTTGATCGCCACTTTCAGCACACCTTCGCGTCGTGCGCCGAACAATTCATAACCCTGCACAATATCCCTGAGTGGAAACGTGTGCGTCAGCAGTGGCGTTAGATCGAGTCGATCAAATCTAACCATCTGCATTAGACGCCGCATTCGTTCTTTACCACCCGGGCACAGCGTGGTCACGATGCGATGGTCGCCGATACCTGCAGCAAATGCATCGTACGGGATCTCTAACTTACCTGAGTAAACACCGAGGCTCGAAAGTGTTCCGCCAGGACGTAATGACCGCAATGCGCTCTCGAAAGTCTGTTGTGTTCCCAGTGCTTCGATTACAACGTCCGCTCCTTGACCAGTCAATTTCTTAACTTCCGCTACGACATCTAACTCGCGATAATCGAGCGCGATGTCGGCGCCCATCTGCCTTGCCATGTGCAAACGATTCGAATCGCCATCGACCCCGATGACGAGCGCGGCGCCCATCAGCTTCGCTCCTGCTGTAGCGCACAATCCTATTGGCCCTTGCGCAAAGACAACGACAGAATCTCCGATCTTGATCTTCGCGGATTCAGCGCCACTCAAGCCTGTCGAAGCGATATCGGCCAGGAGCACTACCTGCTCGTCGCCTAACTCCTTCGGAATCTTCGCCATGTTCGCCATCGCGTGTGGAACAAGCAAATACTCCGCTTGTGCTCCATTGATCTTGTTGCCGAAACGCCAACCGCCGAGCGCCTCATAACCTTCACCGTGACCAC
>DATJKB010000348.1:0-15441 GCA_035491875.1 Pyrinomonadaceae bacterium
GCCTTCAACCGTCAAGGCCTTGATGCCTTCCATCGTTAGATTGCTGCTGGGATCTTCGAGGTAGAGCAGGTGAGTGTGCGCATCAATCATTCCTGGCAACACGGTGTAGCGCGAGAGATCGATAACGCGTGCCCCGCTCGGAACAGGAAGGTTCTCACCAACTGAGTCGATCAGGTTGTTCTTGACGATGATGGTTCGGGCGGGAAGGAATGCTCCCTTTTCGCTGTCAAACAAACGACCGGCGCGGATTACTACGAAGACGTCAGTCGGAGTCGCTGTCGTTTGTGCTTTCAGGCCGGCAGTTGAATGAAACAGGACTAACGGCAACAAGAAAACAAAAGCTCGTTTGAGGCGTGTCATATTGGTCTCCCACAAAACTAGTGATGAAGTTACTCAATACGTCGGTTCGAACTGTTGTGAAGCAATACCTGGATAACACTCCGTCAGGAATGGCATCTTTATAGCACGAGGTGGCGAGGTTTTGTGCACTCCTTTAGGAGTATCATGTTATCGTCCCCATCCGCATTCGCAATCTACGGAATGCAACAGCTAGCAGTTCGGTGCCGCATGGAAGGCGAAACTCGAAACGATCAATACGCAATCGTAGCCAAAGTAATTTTGGCGTTATTACCTCCGCTCTTATTCCTGGGATTTGGAGCTGTACTCATAGCAATTGGGGTGTCTTCATATCGAAAAACAACAATCACTCAAACCTGGCCCAGCACCGAAGGAACTGTCTCTGCCACGAACATCAGGCGATACAACGATGAAGGAACGATTCGATTTGCGCCGGAAATCGATTACGAGTACCAGGTTGCGGGTCAAACCTATAGATCAAGCGAGATCCGTCCGGAAGTTTTCGTTAGCTTTTCAGACGAAGACGAAGCGAAACGATTTCTGCGCAAGTATGCTGTCGGCAGCAAGCCACAGGTGTTTTATGATCCGGCGACGCCGACAAGAGCCGTGATCGAACCCAGGGCAGCTCCAGTGCTTCACCTTGTTACGATGATGGGAGTTATTTCCTGCACCTTTGCATTGGCTGTGTATTACGCTAGCTATAGAAGGTTCCGCAGACGACGTTTAAGAGCCAAGCACTGAAAGGGCTACCCTCACCTATCTCTCATCGTTTCTGAATTTCGGTTTGGCGCTACTCGTTTTCCTGTATGTTCCGTCGGCTTCAACATTAAAACCAAATCCACAACCGAGATTGTGTTCCGTCCAAACAATGAGCGTTCCGGGTTTGGTGAACTTCAAAGTTATTTTGCACTCCTGGTTCGCTTCGCGTGAATAATCCGGTACGAAGATGGCCGTAGCGCCGCTTATCACAGCTTCTCCAGTTGCCGCTCCCGTGTGAGCCATCTCTTCGCCGTTGAGTGAATAGGGATAGACCAACTCCATTTGGATCCTTAGTTTGTTTCTGCCAAGCGCTTGAATCAGAATCTCGTTGTACGAACGTTTGTATTTCCCTTTGAAGTAGGATCGAAAAGTTCCGCTCGCTTCCGCGCCGGTGATGGCTTTGCGTTGCGCGAAAACTTCGGGCGCGAGCTTGCCAGGAAGGATCAGCAGCAAGAGGATTAGAATGGGACGTTGCATTCGCATGTTCACTTCCTCACTCCGACAGTTGAGTTTGCAGCCGCCAAAAGCTGATACGCATTAAAAGAGCGGGTTTGCCTTCCAAAAGGATAGAAATGAACTTCATAAAACCTCTCGCCCCGACATCGCACTCCTAAAGGAGTGCAGATCATTTTATGGTCACGGGCTATAAACGTCGCAGCCCTACGGGGTGGCCATCAAGTCACGGTCCACGATTCACTATTCACGATTCACTATTCACGATTCACGCGTGGTCTGAATCCTTCAGGCGTGTGGCCACGTCGATAGACCATAATTGTTCTCAAGAATTCGATCACGGTCACACCTTCCTGGTTAACGCCAGTCGTTCTGAGCTTCACGATGCCCATTGCGGGACGTGATGCAGAGAGTCGGGCCTCGATGACCTCACTCTGCGCATACACTGTGTCGCCTTCAAACACCGGCGCCGGAAGTCGAACTTCGTCCCAGCCGAGGTTGATCGCATTCAATGACACGTCGGAAACCGAGAGGCCAGTCACCAGCGCGAGCGTAAATGTTGAATTGACCAGGGGTCGTTTGAACTCCGTGCGAGCCGCGTATGCCTCGTCAAAGTGGATCGCATTTGTGTTTACCGTCAGCAAGGTGAACCAGATGTTATCGGCCTGCGTGATGGTCCGTCCGAGCGGATGTTCAAAAATGTCGCCCGGTACAAAGTCCTCGAATACGCGGCCTTGCCAGCCAGGCTTGATTGCCATTCCGCTTCCTCCTTCCTGTCCGAACAGTTACCAGCGTTTAATCCTGCGAAGTTTATTCCTGCAGGCTTTAGTTGGTGGTCCACTTCTGCCGACACGAACGACTCCCAGGTCCTGATACGGGATCACCATAACGCGAGGTGCTGGTTGCAATATCGTGCTAATTCCATCCGAAAAACCTTCCGTTCTCCAGATCACACGATCCGAAGGAACGTTGCGGATCTCCATCAAGTAACGTTTTGCGCGGATCGCCCGAGCCTGCGCTTCTCCGGGACAACCACCTATGTCATCGAACACCAGGATATATCCGATCAGATTTGGGTCACGGAGCACCTGAATAGCGAAATTGTCCAAGAGGGCCCGCTCATCCTCCCACTTGATTGCGCCATATTGCTCAAAGAGGTGCCTTGTTTCTTGTCCAAACGCACCGATCGGCGAGCCACTGTTTACTAGAGAGAATAAACAACAGATCGTTAGCAGTCTTTTCGTCAAGTGGTGCCTCGTAGTCTGAGCGCAACGCGACAGAATGATTCAGTCAAAGGAATATCCCGCAAAGAAAATTCCTGATGGCTGATCAGCGGTGTAGACGATTATATAAACACCTTGACCTCTTTCGAGTAGTTCAAACAGGTCGTAATTACTGTCAACCATCTCTCGCGTCGGCTTAGTTGTTCCGAACAACTGAAGCAGGTCTTCGTCTGGCAAAGGTGAAACTGCGCCATAGTCGGGCTCGTCAGAAACTCTCTCCATATCAAGTATCGAGCGCGTTCCATCTGCGTCGGCATCTTCTACTGCCTCTTCAATTGAGCTGTGCTTTGCGCCGGGCGCGGGACTCTGAGGTCCGATAGGAAACTCTGGAAACCAAACCACGGGGTTGTACCTTCCCGCTCGAAACTCTCGCTGGCGCAGTTTCTGGAGTGCATTATCGATGTCGGGTTCATAATCGACGAGGTAAAACCAAGGTTCACCGCCCATCCTTGTCTCCTTTCGAGGTTTCAGCCAGTGAATCTGGAAAAACGTTTCCTTACTGTTTGGCGATTTGCCTAGCCATTAATCAAAACACCGATCTGTCCCGTGTGAATTTGTCCGCGCCAGGATTTCAATGAATTAAACGCGCTCTCAAGCGCCGCAACCATTTCACCTTGATCGTCGCCGAATTCGTCATCAGCGTATGCCTGTAAATCAGTACTACTAATTGTTATCGCTGAAAGTTTTCGCAGAAGTCCTGATGCGCCCGCGGCTTCAAAGGCTTGACATGGGCCAACGTTGGCTTCGAGACGATGTGTTAGATCTGCCTCCAGGTGACTATTCACGCCAATGCTAAAACGTTCTTCTAAGAACAGTTCCAGGTGAGGAAATGCGTGCCCCGAATATTCGAAGACCGCCACTTGTTTCCCTGCGGTATAAAATTCATCGGCAAAAAGTTTCTGAGGCGAGGGCTCTCTGTTGCCAAAAAGGTTTTTCAAAAGCCCGGCCTTTTGCGGAGTCGCAACTGGTTTGTTAACGAGTGATTCGAGAGCAGACTTATCAAAGAGATAGAAGGTGGCTATTGCCGACATGTCTCTCCGTTCCGCTGCAAGACGTGCGAGTTCATCTTCGCGGCTTAAAAGTCGCAAAGAATCGCTCGGCCGCCGCTGATTCCAACATCTTCAAATCAGTTGCAGCAAAAAGGATCTCATAACGGTGCTTTCCGAAGATAATCACCCGCACTCTACCGTTATCCAGGTCGTCCCTTGTATTGGTGAAAATCATCTCTCGCCCGATCCCGCCTTCGATCTTAATTGGAACAAGCTGGATGAGCCGTTTATTCGGGGTCAACAATTCCCTCACGCTGCGTTCAAATGTTGCTTCATCGCGAATCTTTGCTACGTCGAAATCGATTTTAGAAACAACGATCGCAAAAAAGTATGGACCTATAGACTCTTCCAGGCCACAGGCATACTGATAGATAGGAGTAGAGGGTTCTGACACATTTGTTTGCCTCGGCTCACAAGTTAATTCCACAGAAAAACTCTTATCCGGTGGCGTATACACACGCCATTGTCCGTTTGGCGTGGGTGTTGGTGTCGGTGTCGGCGCCGATGATACCGACTTCGGTGGCGCTATCCCGCAAGCAAAAAAGCACGTGACCGTGATCATGCTCGAGAGGACATGTAGCAACTTCATTGTCAGTTTCTTCAATTGATAGGACTTGATATGTTGTCGTTCAGTAGCCTTATCGCTTTTTGGTTCTCTCAATGTAGTTGTTTACAGCTTTGGTGTAAGAGGCCATCGAGAATCCAGGATACTTTAGATTATTGCTATGAGGCTGATCGGAAGAAGAGGATGCCGCCCCAATCAACTTTTCGATCCTTTCCAGGTCCTTATGAATATAGCTGCGTGTGGGTGTGGTTTCCAGATATGCTCTCATCACTTTCGGCGCCGCATGAAAGACTCCGTCTTTCTCTTTGATATAACCGCTGGATGTTAATCGAGCTAGTCCACTCTCCAACTCGTCCGGATTAAAGATGGAGTGTTCAATACCATTACCTACCTCAATAATCCTCTCAAGATTAGCACCTTCATTTCCGGCATAAATTACGGCGAGCAGCAGCCAGGCATCTGACCAGTTAAACTGAATTGTCTTCTTACCCATTCGCAAGAAAGCGTTTCCATTTGTGATCTCAAAGATGAGATCTGACGGAGTTGCTAAGCTCGGTCTGCCGGAATCAACTTATACTTGAACGCCACATTGCCGATATCCCGTGTGCGCTCCAGGACGGTTTTGTAAAGCCACGTGTAATGATCTGTGGCCCAGAAATTCATTACCTGCCGTGCCTTTAGCTCGCCAAGTAATTCTCGATCGGCCCGGTATTCCAGGTAGATTACCAACAGATGTATGTAGTTCCCTCTTTCATCACCTGAGCCTTCCGGATGACCAACCGGTATCTTGGGAAATAGAACACGCAGCTCTTTCATTGCGGCTTCAGCGTCTTTATCTTTTTCCGCAATGTGCCAATGGATTTGCTCATGTACGAACGTCGAAAGGAGCAGTTCATCATCCTTAAGATGTCGTGTGTGCAATGTAAGAGTGGGATGACTGTGTGGAATGGCCTTGTCGTCAATGATAATTGACCTTGTAAAAATCCACTTGGAGAGATCGTACGTGCCCAGCAACCGCTGCAGCTGCTCCTTGGTTCGTTGCTCAGTTTTGCTCCCGTGTGCGAGTGAAATATCGATCTTCTCTTGAGCATATTGAGAGGGAGAGAGGATTAGAACTAACAACAACGAAGGCAGGAACTTACTCATTGTTTCTTCACCTCTGGATGATTAGAGCAACTACGAATGCGCAACCCGAGAGGAATTATTGAGGCGGGCTCAACATCTTCACCAGATCAGATTTATCACCGTAGAGCACATTGCCTATTTTCCATCCTCCTTGACCCTTGTTCATCTCAAACGTGATTGTCGTCCGCTGACCAAAGTTGCGAAAACTTACGAGCACGGTAGAAGTATCACCTTGCACCACCGGCTTACCGATCTGGAAGTTCGTAATCTTCGTATCCTGCGCGTTGTAAAGTGGATCAAAGTCGAGATTACCAACCTCTCCTTCCGGAGTTTGGGTGACCTCTTTCCAGATCAGGTCAGCAAGCTTTTGATCGAAGAACTTGTAGATGTATTTCTTTCCTTTCGCGTCAAAGACGTGGCCCCTACCGTTGTTGTGTACTCTGTACAGTTCTCTGACGACGCTATCAGGAGAATTAGTAGGACGGGCTTTCTGTGCAGCAAGTGAAAACAAACTGCCTGAGATCACAAGCAGAGGGATTAATGAAAGGTTTATTGTTCTCATAGTTTCAGTCACAAGAGTTTGGAGTGTCGTGCACTCCTTTAGGAGTGCAATGTTTATAGCACTGGTGCTGTTAACAGTTGGCAATCCTTTAGGAGTGCAATGTTGGCAGCCGCAATTCATTCAAGTTCAAAGACCTCACGAAACAGCTGATCAACAAAGGGCCAAACGAAGGCCGAGTAGCCGCTTAAACGCTGAGCCGGTTTTGATACCAGACCTGTCCGCACAACCCTCAACTTATCACGCTTTAATCGCGGCTCCTGAAAGAGAAATTGTGATATCCCTCTTGGTCCAGCTTCCTTGCGAATGGAGAGTTGGTCCATGGTAGGCAGAGAGTTCATCGATTCTCCAATCCAATTCAAGAGCTCACACACAGCTGACTTGCCGCCGCGATCTTCATTGTGACCGATAACCCGTAAAAGAACCCAGCGGCCCGATAATAGGCGGAATGCTATGACCTCTCCGATTTGCCATTCGTTCGCAGACTTGATCGTCTTTGCGACCGGTTTAGGCGGAGGCTGGGGCGAGAGAAGTTTTGTTCGCAACTTGGCAAGAACTTGTTCCCGCTTCTTCCGGTCAGAAGCATCGTCCCACTTGGCAAGGTCCTGACCCGACGCGATCACCCGAAGAGCGTTTTGCAGAACGCTGTCGTCCAGGCGACCCAGTCGCCATCCTGTATCCGCCAAAGCGAGCCAGAATACAGATTCCTCGTCAGGGTCGCGCAGTGAGGACTTGTATTCTGTCTTGAGACGATTTACTGCCGCCTCTGTCGTTAGGCCTTCACCAATCAACTCTCGAAACTCACTGCGAAGATCAGCAGCGAGGTCGTCCGAGAACAACGCTGTGCCCCAGGTTCCCATAAAGTTTTAGCGTCAAGGTTGCCGAGCGCGTCTCGCACTGCCCGTTATGGTTATCGCGCTCCTAAAGGAGTGCGATTTGTTTTTAATGACTCGAGGCTATAAACATTGCACCTTGACGGGGTGATGCGCGCACGGCCTTAGGCGTGCCGGTTATAGGACCGGCATCGAGAATTGGTTCGCACGCCGTTGGGCGTGCCATGTTTATAGCAACGGGCACGAATAAGTTTTTCGCACTCCTTTAGGAGTGCCATGTTGCATCGTCACCTGATATAGACATCGCACCCTGATGCGGTGCCGCATGCGCTTTTTAAGCTGCGCTTCAATTCCATGCGTTCACTTCCGGTTCAGCTTCGATTGCAAACATGGGCTTGAATTGCCAGCCCTTGAATAGTTTCTTGTCGCAAGGAACATAGAAAGCTACTGTCAGTCCTCGGCGATGTTCTACCAGAACCTTCATCGCATTCGCCTGAGTTCCGTCCGTCGTGATCGTGACCCACTCACAAACAGCTACCGCCAATAAACTCTCTTCCTTAGCTCGTGCACGCAATCCCTCATGAAGAAGTGGCAGGACGTCTAATGGTGATTCGATCTCTGATCCGCCGGTAGCATAGTCCAAACTAATTTCGCCGGCGGCATTAAGCGTTGCTCCGAAGGGCAGATAAGCACCACGCTTGCGAACTTGCTGTTCGCCGAATTCAAATAAGGGCTCAACGATCCGATTTAGATCCGGCTGTAGTTCTTTGTAAAGATTATCGGTGATAGTCAGTCCCTCAGGTGTGAGCGTCACTTAGTGAGTGCATTCAGTGTTCGCTCAACTAATGTAAAGATCAACTCACCGGCGAGTTGCTGCAACGCGTGTCTGATCGAATGTTGTCGTTAACGTCAACCATGCGCTATTGGGATTTGTGGGTCCCGCTACGATACTCTTGTCAGATTCCAGATCAATCTCACCAGCGTGAGCATCGGCATTACGGCGACCAATACGAATTCAAAGATTTGTAAAGGTGTCAATACAAGTTTCCCAACGACGATTCCATGGATCGTGTTAACAATCGCGGGACCGAGATAGAACGCCATAAGGCCAAATCCAACGCAACCTAAGAATGATCCCAGCCGCAAACTCTTTAGCACTACGAGGCCCGACAAAAACACTATTGGGCAGCCCCAGAAACCAACGTACTCAAACCATCGGTTCTGCTTCCCCCAGACGGCCCACATGAGATTCTCGTATGCTAACAAACCAATCCCGAGGCCGCACAGAATAAGAAGGATTGCTGTGATTAGCTGCCGTTTCACCCGATTTTAGTTTTTATGCGATCCAGTCCAGGTGCCGTGTTAGCTGTTGGTTTTTCTAAAAGCACCCTGATTATTGAGAATGTAACGGGTCAATAGAGCTAATGATTTTCGCATGGCACTCCTAAAGGAGTGCGGGTCGTTCTCCTGACTCGCGGCTATAAACATCCTACCCCTAGCGGGGTGCAACGCTAGAGCTCGCGACTCCGCTAGAATCTCGCTCGCCCACTACGAGCGTGGCTGAACGGCCGGTGGCGCGCTACACGTCATTATTTGAAGTCACCCAACGTTCCGCAACAAGTTTCCGTACCATTAACACGATTAGGAAAATGGGAGCGAAGATCATGAACTCAATGAGTGTGATTTTTAGCACGCCAACACTAATGCTCCAGAGGGACGCACTACTCCAGGTGTAATCGATCGGATTGGGCAATCTAAGCTTATATCGCTGATCCGTAAACGGCCACCATAATGCCACTCCGTACGACTCAGTAATCAGGAAATCAAGCAGGGTGTGCGAGATCGTAGCAGCGCTAAAAAGGACAAAGCTTCGCACCTTCCATTCTCTTGATATGACAACGGTTATCAGGCCAACTAAGAAGGCGAAGGCGATGGAGTGTGTAAAGCCGTGATGCCATCCTCCGCCTGAGATTCGCAACCAATTCAGAGCGTAATCGAAGTCAGGACAAAGACCGAGAAACGCGCCTACTAAAAGCGGTTTCCATTGCGATTGACCTGATGGACGCAGTGCTGCGGCGACACTTGCGCCAACCAAAGCATGTGCAAGAGGAAGTGGCATATTTCCTGGTATTAGTTTTTCTCAGAGTACTCAGCGGAACTTTTCTCTCTGACGATTTCAATTGCTCCATAACAATCATCTCTGGCCCCGACACCAAACCTTTAGATGAAGACTTAGGAGCTCTACAGGCCATCGCGTCGGAAGGGAACATAAACGCCGTACAGATAAGCAGAGTGGAGATCATGAGACAAAGGTTTTTCATTGCTACCTTTAACTCCCCTTCAGATGCTTCTCAAAGAATCGCACAATCGAAACTGTCGATCGAATTCGATTAGGAGTCTTTCGCCACCCGTGACCTTCATCCGGAAACAGCACGTACTCAACAGGCACGTTTCGTCTTTTCAAATTCTCAACCACTTGTTCCGCTTCAATCACAGGCACGTTTGTATCGTTCGCGCCGTGCAGAACAATCGTCGGTGCCTTCACGCGATCGATGCGAGTGAGAGGTGAAAGACGGCGCAGCATGTCGGCTTCCTTGTCAGGATCGCCGTACTCAATTTTTGAGATCGCCGCCATCCATGGCTGTGTGTTTTTGAAGAACGTTTCGAAATTAACAACGCCAAAGAGATTCGCACCTGCTGCAAACATGTCCGGATACTCGGTCAATCCGGCCATGACCATGTAACCACCGTAACTTCCGCCAACGATCCCGACTCGCTTCGGATCGGCCACTCCCGCACTGACGACGTAATCAACACTTGCCTTAATGTCTTTGACGCCATTCTCTCGCAGCGCTCCGTTGTCGAGATTCACGAACTTTTTGCCGAATCCGGAAGACCCACGCACATTGGGTGCAAACACTGCGATGCCGCGCGATACCAGCGCCTGATACATGCTGTTGAAGCCCGGACGTTCCTGGCCCTCAGGTCCGCCATGAAAACTCAGCACGATTGGGCCAGGCTTTGTCACGCCTTTTGGTCGGTAGAGCCAACCGGAGAGTTCGAGCCTGTCGTGCGCCTTGTAGCGAACTAGTTCCGGTCTTACGAACGTCGACAGATCGACACCCGCGTGTGGACTTCGAGTAATTTGAGTGAACTGTTTAGAGTCCAGGTTAAGAACCCAAATGTCGGCGGGTGATGAGGCACCAGAGACCACCATCGCTAGTCGCCGTCCGTCGTCCGAGAAATCGAGTCCACCGACGATCTCAGCCGGCAACTTTGGACCAGGCGTTGTTTTTCCTGTACCTGTGTCGTAGAAGGTCAACTCGCTTCGACCCGCAACGTTCCACAGTAACGCGACAGAAGTTCCTTGTTCGTTCATCACAGCACTTCCGAGTTCGCCATCGTCGCGAGTGGCCAGCACTTCAATCGGACCAGGCTCACCATTTTGATTAAGACGCACGCGAGCCAGAGCAGTAAGGTCTCTGTCTTTGTTTGAAATTAGATAAACCGCACGTCCGTCAGTCGAAAAACTGATTCCGCCAAACTGGCCTGGTCCATCGTGCGGCGTCAGAAGCGTTTCTTTGCTGTCTGAGAGTCTGACGAGATAAAGATTGTTATCGCCACGATTCACCAGGCGGCTGACAATGGCGTACTTGCCATCGCGACTAACATCGTCAATCGAACCGGTACCACGATTCTGAGCCACCATTCGCGACTGACCTGTAGCAACCTCGAATATGTATGAGTCAGTGGCGGAAGGGTCGCGACGGTTCGAAGAGAAGGCAATGAAACGTCCGTCGGGCGACCAACCGTTCAGGAAGTTGTTTGCCTTTCCGCCGTCAGTCAATCGTCGCAGTTCAGTTCCATCGGGTCGCACGATGTAGATCTGTTCATTGAAGCCGCCTCCGGGAGCGACATTGAAAGCGAGCCACTGTCCGTCGGGAGACCACGCGACGAAGCCGACGGGATCATCGAACGAAGTAACGAGCGATGGATAACCGCCGGTTGTGGGCATGGTCCAAACCTGTGGCAGTCCACTGATGTTTGTGACGAAGGCGATCCGCGATCCGTCGGGGGAGAAACTGGGCGAACCCGCAGATCCGACTTTGGCCATTCGCGCGACGGCTAGTTCTACTTCACTGTCGTCGACGAGTGGACTTCGCGCTAACGTGGCAGAAACCAAGAGTGAAGTGATCAGTGTCGCAAGAAAAATAATTCTATTTAATCGTATCCCATGTTGGACTTTCATAGCTCTTTTCTCCCGGCTAACTAAGCTCTCAAATTATCAGGATTCTACGATCGTGTTTTGATCGTGCATTATCAACCATCTACCATTTCGTCTGACCACCACGAACGTTCTTATGTGTCGCTCATTCTCATGCCGCTTTCCATCTGGGGTTACATAGGCGCCTACCCGACTAACCACCGTCACGACTGCAACGTTAGAGTCCGCGAAGCGTACATCCATTTCATCAACAGTATCGGAAACCCCTTTGAGAAATGTTGAGTGAACGCGGTTGAGATCGCCTACTGTCGCTGATCTGCCGCGGGTTCGCCCGCCAAAAGGATTGATATGGTTCCAATCGTCGCTGGTGAACTCGGCGGCTTTACCGAACCCATGCGTATTGAAAGCATCGTAGAAGGATTGTACTGCCTTTCGCACGTCGTTTTCTTTGTTAGACGTTTGAGCAGAAACCACGCTAGAGATACTGACAACTGAGATTGTGAGCAGGGAAATTATTGCGTTCTTCATCGATCGCCTTTCTATCAATGCTCCACCAGAATGTAGTGGCCCTTAGCGACATGGCGCTCCTAAAGGAGTGCAGATTGTTGTAGCGGTCGCGGGCTATAAACATGACACCCCTGACGGGGTGATGCGTGATCTACTTCAGCGATTTCCGTTGCCGGATCGCGCGCTGCAATGCTTCGTTCAGAGAGCCGCGAAGAACAAAAATCTTGACCTCCAATACTGACCGCTGGCCCGGCGCAAGCGACGCTTGAGGATCAACATGCTGACATGTCAGTTTCGGGTTGCTCCAGACGTTACCTGTCATACGTGCAACGCTCGCGATCACCCATTTTCGATCCTCAGAGAGTGTGGCCAGGAAGGGTTGGTCCACTGCACGGGACTTATTGTAGTAGGCGATCCCGTCATTTCGTCGATCCATCAGCTGCGCCGGAACAGGCCATGTGAATGAAGCGAGATACCGAACAGGAAACCACCGATCAAGCGGCAGTGTTAGTCGTTCGGGAGTTTCCGACGCAAGCAATTCAAATCCGTCTGCGTGGTGTACGTAGGTACGTTCCAGGCGGAGGTCTCGGAAGATTGAAGTGAGGCGCGGATCGGTAACGGCTAAGATCATGTCATAGGCTGTTTTACCACTGTTGCTGAATTCATAGTGGAAGAGTACACCGTCGCGCTCTAGCGTGGCTCGCGCAAGCAGGTGGACTCCGTCTTGCAGGTCGCGTTGATATTCGAGTGAGTGTCCAATTCGGCGCCAGTCAGGTCGTTCGCCGACTTGGCCAGGACGGAATAGGTACAGTTGTCGGGCAGCGGTGTTGCCGTGTTCGACAACTGTGACATGTTCCGGGAAGAGAACTTCGATCGATCGATCGGATGTCACTCGTCCGGGAAGAACGATACGCAATGTTGGTTGATTGTTCTCAGCGACCACAAGCAGCTGGAATCCGCCGGCATTCCGAACCTTCAGCAAATCTGGCGCGGGGCGAGATGTTTGCGCGCACAAAGAAGCAGCACAGGCGAGAGATAGAACAATCGCGATGCAGCTCAACCGAATAGGTTCTGCGGTCATGAGTTTCTTAAGCGGATCAAAGGCCGAGCATCGGAACTTAAAGTGCACTCCGTTAGGAGTGCCATGTTTATAGCACCGGCACGGACAAGTTTTTTCGCACTCCTTTAGGAGTGCCATGTGATTGGCTGCTATTCAATCATAGAACTCGAACAGATACTCCTCTTTAAACTCAATTTCAAACTTTCGCAATAGCGTCAGGTATTCGTCCTTGAACGATCATCGTCGATGGTACTTTTCCTGATTGATGATGTACCGAACAATTGTGTCCAGTTGCGAATGACCATAGGAGAACGCACCGTAGCCTTCCTGCCATGCAAATTTACCGCGAGCGAGCTTCTTTCGATTAATCCACTCCGAAGAATCTGATTTGATGTCTCTAACCAAATTGGCGAGCGCCATCGCCGGTTTCAAGCCAATCAGAATGTGAAGATGGTCAGGCATCCCATTAATTCTGATGAGCTTTTGTCCTTGCTTCTGCACGATGCCGCTAATGTACTTGTGCAGTTCCTCTTTTGAAGTCTGATGTGATCAATGAAAGTCGACCACTGACTGCGAAGACAGTTTGAATGTAGATTGTGAGAAGGTGTTAGCCATGAGGTAGCTTCTTTCTGTTCTAAGGAGCGTGAGGAATTGTAGAACTCCGGGAGATACCAGATCATTGACCTGGGGCGCTAGGAATGACATGGCACTCCTAAAGGAGTGCGACCCACCTTGATCGATCGGGGCTATAAACATCGCACCCCTGACGGGGTGTGGGTTGTTTGTAACGGCTGCGGGCTATAAACATGGCACCCCTGACGGGGTGTTGTATTGGTAACCGGCTAGGTAGAATTGGCCCAGCACGAGGTGAAATAGAGTAGGATCAAGCCGGAATTTATCGAATGTGATCGAAGCTGGCGCAATTATTGGGCGTTATAAAGTCAATCGCTTGCTTGGTACAGGCGGCATGGGTGAGGTTTATCTCGTTCTTGATACACATTTGAAACGTTCGGTTGCACTCAAATTACTGTCCCGCGATTTTGCGCAAGATGAAGATCGCCTGCGTCGCTTTCGTCAGGAAGCTTTTGCCG
Organism: Pyrinomonadaceae bacterium; assembly: GCA_035491875.1. Classification (GTDB taxonomy): domain Bacteria; phylum Acidobacteriota; class Blastocatellia; order Pyrinomonadales; family Pyrinomonadaceae; genus PSRF01. Next base: position 13,867 of record DATJKB010000348.1, read on the forward strand.
CCTCGTCACTAAATCACCCGAACATCATTACCATCTACGAAATCGGCGAGTGTGAGTTTGGTCCCTTTATCGCAACGGAGTTCGTCGAAGGCGAAACGCTGCGTAAGCGACTTAAGAGCGCTCCGGTTGAAATTAGCGAGGCCCTGGATCTGGGGCTGCAAGTCGCCTCCGCGTTGGCGGCCGCCCACAGCGCCGGCGTTACACACCGGGACATTAAGCCAGACAACATAATGATTCGCAGTGACGGCTTCGTTAAGGTGTTGGATTTTGGGCTGGCTAAGCTCAGTGATAGAGAGTCAGAGAAGTTGAATGTGGATTTAGATGCGGATACCCAGCCGTTAGCTGTGACATCGGCCGGGCTGGTAATGGGTACCCTGATGTACATGTCTCCCGAGCAAGCACGAGGACTAAACGTGGACGCTCGCACCGATATCTGGAGCCTGGGCGTTGTCATGTATCAGATGATTGCCGGGTGCTTGCCGTTTGAGGGTGCAACAGCCAGCGATTTAATCGTTTCAATTCTCGAGCGCGAGCCACCTCCGCTCGCAGGCGCTACCGTGAGCTCCGCTGAATTACAAAAAGTTATTCTTAAGACCCTGCGCAAGGAAAAAGAGCAACGCTACCAAACCGCCGAAGAACTGCGCCGGGACCTTGGAAAGATAAAACAACAGCTCCCGCTGGAGTCTGCATTCGAAACTTCAAGCCGGGAACTTGTAGCGCCAAAGGTGGTGGCGGGGCGCCATACAGTTGGTCGGCAAACCGAACTCGCGGAATTGTATTCCGGTTTTGAATCGGCTGTGAGCGGACTCGGCCTGTTGTTATGCGTGTCTGGTGAACCGGGCATTGGCAAAACTACGCTCATCGAAGAATTTCTTGAGAATGTCGGCAACCTGGACCAGGTGACCTATATCGCACGGGGGCGATCGTCAGAGCGCCTCGCCGGTACTGAGACCTACTTTCCGTTTCTTGAAGCGCTGGGTACCTTGCTCCACAGCGAAGGTAACGAGGGACTCACACGCACGATGAAGTTGCTGGCGCCCACTTGGTATCTCCAGGTCAGCCATCCTTCAGATGACAGTGTTTCGTCTCAGATTGTGGCCGCGCAAGCCTCTTCGCAAGACCGGATGAAGCGAGAGCTTGGGACCTTTCTGAAGGAGATCTCAAGCAGCCGGCCGGTGCTTCTCTTCTTTGACGACCTGCAATGGGCTGACGTTTCGACTATCGATCTACTTGCGTATCTTGCCGGCAAGATTGATGCGATGCGCCTGCTAATCTTAGTCGCCTACCGTCAATCCGAGATGCTGCTGGCTAACCATCCTTTTTTGCCAATCAAGTTGGATCTGCAAGGGCGGAGTGTCTGCCGCGAAATGGCCCTCGAGTTCCTGAGCCGTGAAGAGGTGGGGAAATACCTGGCACTGGAATTTCCGGGACATGAATTTCCGTCTGAATTCGCAGCGCTGATTTACGAAAAGACTGAAGGTAGCCCTCTCTTCATGGTCGATCTGGCGCGTTATCTTCGAGATCGAGGTGTTATTGAGCGAGATCAGCGAGGTTGGATCCTCGCGCAATCAGTGC
>DATJKB010000349.1:0-3572 GCA_035491875.1 Pyrinomonadaceae bacterium
ATCGAGATACCCGCTGCCAAAGAGCGTTGAGTTACTAATCAGCAGAATTCTTTTAGTTGTTTCGGGGTGCGCCATTCGCTTTCACGTCAACCCAATGGATTGCGGGAAGCGCGTATTCTAAAGCAGGATGGACGATACAGCGAGCGAACAGTTCGGTCGATTGCGGATTTCGGAATGCGGATGTCGAATTTATGAGCCGCAGATCTTCGCAGATGAACACGGATAAAAAGGAGAGAATGAATTAACGTCCTGGTTTTTTAGAATGTTTTGATCAGTGTCTATCTGCGAAGATCTGCGGCTCATAAATTCGAAACCGCATTCCGAAATCCGAAATCAACTGGTGGTGGGTTAATTTTGGGGAGACTACGCGCACGATTTAAGTGCGGTAAAAGATGCTCGTCTCGCACGCACGACCACCGGAAAGAACTCAGTGCCGTAGGTAATGTCGAAAACAGAATCCAGACGGGTGATCTCAAATATTCTTCTGAGCGGTGGGCTTACATTCATAAGTTCGAAGCGCGTTCCTCTGGCGTGCGTGCGCTGACGCAACTCCAGCAACACCCCCAACCCATGGGCATCGACTATGTTCACTTTCGCCAGATCAAGGACGACTCTCCTGGTGTCCGGAAGGGACTGAAAAGCCCTTCGCAAAACGTCCGTTTCGCCCGTAACAATCTGGCCCTCTGCACACAGAACACTGAAGGTTTCCAGATTTTTGATGTTTATCTGCAACATAACTGCTCTCCCAGTGAAACCCTTGGTTTATTAGGTCAGCGCGATGAGCGCCTCATCTACTTAACGGTCGGCTTTGCCTATTTGTTAACGCGTCAGCCGCGTTATTTGTTCCTTGTAGAGAGAACACCGCCGACCCTGGGTTTTCGAACATCTTTTTTTGACGAATTCGTTGGGTCAACTGTAAGCTCGCCACGCTACGTAAAACACCTCAATTCGACAAAAGTTACAGGCTCGTTACGAGAAATCTGGCTCCGGTAAGTTTTGTGTCGTAACGGGCTGATCGCGTCTGAACGCGCGTCACTTTTTTCGGGGGCCGATCATAGATTTCGGATTGCGTTTCTAGTTACCGAACCACTGATCCGATGTTCGCTATCGTTGCACCTTTGGTCATCGATGGCACGGCGCACACATACAACACGATACCGGCGATCGGCGCGCGCGCTTCGAATATGACGTTACCGACGTAGTCGGTCACATATCCAACTTTCATTCCCTGCTCAACGTATGTTCCGCGCTTCACCAGCGGGTAGAAAATCCCTGTTTGTTCGCTGGCAAGCGTGCCAATCTTGTCGATCCAAATTGGATGTTCCACGAGGGATGTTGGGCCGGGCAGCATCTTCAGATACCGCATTACGTTTAGAGAACCGTTAATCAAAGCATTCACGTCGTCTGTTTCGACTGTGCCCGCGTGTCCCGCCTCGACTGTTATCGAGGGTCGGCCGCGGGTCGTCGCAGTGTTCTCCAGATAACGCGAGGCTTGCGGATCCTTCGGCCGGTCAGTGGAAATGATTATGTGATCGAGTCCAAACGCAAGAACCATGTTGCGGGATATCTGATCCTGTTTATCGTTTCCGGTTTTGGTCCAATAGCTATAAGGCCTGAGGCTTTCGTCCGTGTCGCCACCATGAAAATCGATCAGGTGATCGCTTTGCTCAACCACTTGTTTTGTAATTAGAAATGACGCGCGCTCGGTTTGTGTTCCGTCCATCTTGCCCGGATAGAAGCGGTTCATGCTCTTTTTGTCTACTGGATTCACATGAGGAACTTTCTGCTCGAACGACGGAATGTTAATTAACGGAACAATGATCACCGTGCCGGAGATCTCCGCAGGATTTACCATTGCGATTAATTTCTCAAGAGCAATGATGGAGGCATACTCAGTGCCGTGCGCGCCCGCGACAAGCGCGAGAACGGGTCCGCGTTTCGCGCCATGAATCACTACTACCGGGATGCTTAATGCAGCATCACTGCCCGCGGGAACTTCAATCGTGCCGGTAACTTTCTGTCCACGAGCTGCAGTCGCGGTGCCGACGGTAAGTGTCTTGCGATCCTGTGCTGCACCATTGCTCAAAAAGATAAGCACGAAGGAAACGATGGCTATCAACCGTTGCATGATCATCAACCTCCTGTCCAAGAATAAGCGGGGAATTAGCGGGTCCATCTGCCGTTTGGCATTCGCACTGGCCCAGGGTGAAAGAACTTTTCCGGAGTCATGACTCCGTCCTTCTTGAAGACCGTTCCGTTCTTCATCACAAACTGAACATTGCGGAGAGAATCGATATTGGTAAGTGGATCGCCTGAGACTGCGATTAGATCGGCGAACATCCCCGGCTTAATTGGCCCACGTTCTTTGATAACGTCTGCCGCCTTGTATCCGTTGATCGTCAAAGCATACAGAATATCGCGGGTTGGGATATTAGCTGCCTTCCAGGTGTCGAGAAAAGCAATCGTCATGTCACCGCGACTCAGCCACTCTCCGGTCTTCGGATCCTTCATGCGTTCATTCCAGTAGTCGAAGTCCGTTGAAAATGTAAGCGGTACTTTCTTCTCCCACGCATCACGCAGCTTCGCGACTGTTTGCTTGAAAGCCGCGTCGCTGCCGCGATAATTGGTGAACGGCGTGTCAGTACCCGCGCGGAAGATTCCTTTCTCAGCCATCTGCCGATGATGTTCGGGAGTCAGCGCATTGCCGTGAGCAATGATGTAGATACCCGCATCGATTGCGCGTTGTGCTCCTTCGGCCGTCTGAACGTGACCTTCTACTTTGCAGCCACCCTTCGCCGCTTCCCGTATCGCGAGTTTGATGTCTTCAACTGAATAGCCCCACGGTTTGCAGTCGATGCAGAGTTTGATGGTCCTTGCGCCAAACAACATGTTCTGACGGATTGCTTTGACTATTTCGTCGGGGCTATCGGCGTCGATGTACTCGGGAAACATGATGTTGTTGCGCTTGTACGCCTCCGGTGTGGGCCAAAGCTGCCCGCCAGTACTGCCAATGATTGGACCGGAAGGAATCACAGTTGGACCAGGCAGCCATCCCTGTTCGATTGCTTGTCGTAGAGCGGTGTCAGCATAAAGCGCGTTGTTGCCGACATCGCGGACGATTGTGAACCCGGAACTGAGCAATTGAATTCCGTTGGACGCCGCCTGAATGGCGCGCAAGGCGGTGGAGTCCATGACAGTAGTAAGGTAGTAGTAGTTGTTCTCCGGCTGCTCCTTGTAAGTCAGCGCCATGTGAGTGTGTGCATCGACTAAACCCGGCAACACAGTGAGTGTTGACAAGTCGATCACCGTCGCGCCAGCAGGGATCGATAGGTTGGCTCCGACTGCTTTGATCTTCTCGCCTTCAACAATGATGACTTGATTGGAGGTTACCGTTGCCGTTTCTGGATCGATCAAGCGGCCCGCCTTAATCGCCGTGATTGGAGCCGGCGACGTTTGTCCGGCTATGGAAATGGCTAAGGCGCTCACGAGTAAAGACAGACACAAGGCCTCAGTAATGAAGCGCATATTTCTCTCCTTCGTTATCCGGGTTTAATTCAGCTTGTGAAGCAGGT
>DATJKB010000350.1:0-2192 GCA_035491875.1 Pyrinomonadaceae bacterium
TGGTAAGTAGTCAGTTGTCCGTGGTCCGTTGTGAGTAGTTGCTCCGGTCCTCCCAATCTTGCTTGGTAGCAGTCTAACGATCGACCCGAAGTTGTCAAAACAGCCGCTGACAACGGACCACGGACAACGGACTACACAACAATCGAATTTGCCGGGCTTTTTGGGTCGTAGCGAACGATGATGTGCAGGCCAGGGGCGTATTGATTTGAATGTTCTTGTTGAATTGAACTGAGATCCTGTGAGGACTCGTACTGCACGCCCGCAAGCGTATATGTATAAGTTACCTGAAGAATCCGTCCGTCGTTATCACTTACAGCGTCGAGAATTCTTCCGTCGGCCATGCGCCCTGTTTTCGACAGACGGGCAATACGAGCTGACTCGTCTTCAGTTTTCCGGCGAAAGCGATCGAGAAAAGACATCCAGGAGGGACGTGTGTCTGTTTTTGCCGCCGCTCACGGTAGCAAACGACGACTGGAGATCTTGAATGTGCCTGCTACCGCAAGCGTCCGATCAGAAATGGCTACGGTTTGAGACTGCCGGCGGTTTGGCCAATACCGCCTTTCGCAACATCTGCGAGTCGCATAACAACGCCGTCGCGATCTACCCAATCATCCTCGGTACCGAGAATCTTGTCTTCACCAGGTAAGGTAATATCGTAGTGAATGAATGCGACACCAGCGGGCGTGGAGTCGTCGATAGCAGACGTCAGCGACACAGGTTGAATAACCGAGCCGCGTAACGAACGTTTTTGCGTGGAGTTGTCGGCGACTTCGGCGCGTGGTTGATAGTCTATCAGGTCCACTTCGCGGAGTGCGACGGCCAGCGAGCCATCAGGATCTGGCAGTTTCGCGAGATCTTCTTTCCACCGAACTTTATCGGGAAGCGTTTTATAGACCAACCGGTACTCGTTCAGGGCGCTCGACAGTCTGAGGTAGTTCGCTGTGTCCGCAGCTTGCAGTCCCCACGCTCTTCTTTCCATTCGTACGGGAACCGTCACTGCGATCAAAATAGCTATGAGCGCCGGCACTGATAGCGAAGCAACCAAGCCGCGACGAGCATGCGCGACACCACAGAATCTATCAGGCTGTTGCTTGATAGAACGGTACAGTTTGCGTCCGAGCCAGAGAGTGATCACCGCCAGGGGGATCGAGATCCACTTCATGCGCCAGGCAGCCGTTTCAGCGGCAGCGATCCATGACCAGAACCCAAGCGGATCGAAACCTCGCTGGAACATCGCAATAATGGTTTGGACTATAAAGAGGAGGACAGTCAGGGAACCGGCGACTACCAAAACCAGTGACCTGCCGTATGACGGTAGCACGATCGATGGTTTCGGGAGGGCTACACCAACAGCGCGAGCACCACAAGCCGCACAACCGTCAGTCAAAGCTCCATTAAACTTGAAGCCACAACAAGGACAAATCGTCACTTACTTTTCACCTCTAAAACAAGGCCGCAGAGAATATTCGAAGCTCTGAGCAAAATCAACTCGGCTTATGTAGTAACCGTTGTTCAGCGCGACGCTCACCTTCGACCGTTTGAGAATACGAAGAAGTGTCCTCAACGTTCTCAGTTTTTGCGTCTTTCCTATTAAGTTCGCGCCACGTGTGGTACATGCGGTGGGCAAACGTCCAATAGGACCCGACAGCGAGCACCCACAAGACAGCCGGCATCCGGTTAGCGAAGAAATTAGTCGATCCGGGATGTGTGCTTAGAGCTCCAATTATGAAGAGAACAACGCGTTCCGGCCGGCGCAAAAACCCTACGTCACATTTGGGAATAAGGCTTTCGGCTCGGGCGCTTGCGTAGCTTACCATAACCGAGCCCATTAGTCCGGCACCCGCAAGAAAAACATTAAGAGTCGAGTGAAATGGGAGGTCTCGGGCGTAAAACACCATCAGCCCGACGAATACGACCATGTCTGAAAGCCGGTCCAGGGAGGAGTCAAGGAAGCCGCCGAATCGGGTCACGCGACCGGAAAGTCGGGCCACCTGGCCATCGAGCATATCGAAAAGATTGGCAACAACCAGTGCCACGCCAGCTGAGAAGAACCAACCCATGCCAAAAAGAACGCCGCACCCGACGTTCAACGCGACACCGATTACCGTCAAAATGTTGGGATTGATGTGGCCGAGGGCGAGCCAGCGCACCATTGCATCAATGATTCTCTGAGCGCCGCGCCCAATGCTGGA
>DATJKB010000351.1:0-34324 GCA_035491875.1 Pyrinomonadaceae bacterium
GGTTGTCAAATTGCATTGCGGAATAACCGCCAAAGAACTCCCATTTCCTGTAGTTGTCTTGAGCAAAGATTGCCGTCGAGCAGAGAAGAAGGAGTCCTGAAATACTCAGTAATCGTTTCGTCAGTCCCATAATTTCTTTCCCTTTCAAAATTTTCTTTCCCTTTCAAAATTGTTGCCGTTTGCATCGGGGTGCCACGGCCTCCGAATGTAGTCTCGGCGAGAAGTGCGCATAACTGTAAGTTTTGCCAGTTAGACTTTCGGGCAACCTTTTCAGACGAGATTGCTTCGCCTTTAGCCCACAGCGCCGCATCTGAACATTCGATCCGCACCTTTAGAAGAATGGATCTCACCGGAATCCCTGATTGCCCAGGATTCCTTACACGTCCTGTAAAAAGTGACAGTATCCACCATGGGAGGCCCGCCTAAGATTCCCTTGTCCCGAGGTGTGACGGTGATTGGCAGCTCGGATGTTTCGCAAGAAATGCTCTGTGTTGATCGTCGCTCATTCTCTGAACAGAGCGGTGGTCGGCGCTACGACAGTGAGGTTAAGGCGATCTCTTTCAGCGCAGGAGAGAGCGCTGAGATCGGTCGCCGAACCCCGCTGAAGTTGATTGCCGACCCACCGCAACCAACAACTCCATCGGGATAGAAAGTTAGTAAGAACTCAACTTCCATGCACTCCAAGCTTTAGTTGGGTCGCGGGTTGCGCTCTGGCAGAGTTGGTGGCCCATGAACGACGGAGCAAGCAGTAGAAGGGAAGGTGCGTTACGTTAATTACGAACAAAATCACTGTCGATGGAAACGAAGCTGCGGCTTCAGTTGCTTTTCGTCTTACTGAGGCGGTCGCGATCTTTCCGATCACGCCCAGCTCGCCGATGGCCGAATTGTGCGACGAATGGGCGAACCGCGGTAAGACAAACCTTTGGGGCGTGATTCCCGAGATTGCCGAAATGCAATCGGAAGGCGGTGCAGCGGGTGCCGTGCACGGCGCGTTGCAAGCTGGAGCGCTCTCGACAACCTTCACGGCCTCTCAAGGTCTGCTCCTCATGATCCCGAACATGTACAAAATCGCGGGGGAGCTGTCGCCGTTCACGATGCACGTTACCGCTCGAACGCTCGCGACACACGCTCTGTCGATCTTCGGCGATCACTCCGACGTTATGGCTTGTCGGCAAACGGGATTTGCGCTCTTGTGCTCGAACTCGGTCCAGGAAGTCCACGATTTTGCTTTGATTGCGCATGCTGCAAGTCTTGAGTCACGCATTCCATTCCTTCATTACTTTGACGGCTTTCGCACATCGCACGAGGTTGCGAAGATCGATCAACTCAGCGACGACGACCTGCGCAGCCTGATTTCTGAACAAGCGATTGAGGGGCATCGTCAACGCGCTCTCACGCCAGACAAACCTGTAATCCGCGGCACGGCGCAGAATCCTGATGTGTTTTTCCAGGCGCGCGAAGCAGCGAATCCGTTTTATGACGCGTGTCCCGAGATAGTTTCGCGGTTGATGCGTGCTCTCGGTGAACGAACAGGTCGTCAATACAAATTGTTCGACTACGAAGGCAGTAGCGACGCAGAGCGGGTGATCGTGATCATGGGTTCGGGTGCAGAAACGGTGCATGAGACAGTCGATGAGCTGGTCGCCGCGGGCGAGAAAGTCGGCGTCGTGAAGGTGCGGCTCTATCGGCCGTTCGATCAATCAGCTTTCTTAGCGGCGCTGCCGAAAACCACGCGCAGCATCGCCGTGCTCGATCGCACAAAAGAACCTGGTGCGCGTGATCCTCTCTACCTCGACGTGATGACCGCGTTAGGTGAAGCGCGTGCCGGATCAGATCCTCCGTTCAAGACAGATCCACGCGTTGTCGCGGGTCGGTATGGACTGTCGTCGAAAGAGTTTACGCCCGCGATGGTCAAGGCAGTTTTTGATGAACTGAAAAAAGACAAGCCGCGTCGACATTTCACGCTTGGCATAGTTGATGACGTTACACACTTATCGCTCGCGTGGGATCCGGCGTTCAGAACGAAAGCTGATGACGTATCGACCTCGTTGTTCTACGGTCTCGGCGCCGACGGAACTGTCGGCGCCAACAAGAACTCGATCAAGATCATCGGTCAGAAGACCGAGCAATTTGTTCAGGGCTACTTTGTGTACGATTCGAAGAAGTCAGGAGCGATTACCGTCTCACACCTGCGCTCCAGTCCACGTCCGATACGTTCCGCTTATTTGATCGACCGCGCTGGTTTCGTTGCGTGCCATCAATTCGAGTTTATCGACAAGATTGATGTACTCGAATATGCCGCGCCGGGCGCTGTCTTTCTTTTAAACGCGCCAGGCGAGCCGTCGGGTGTTTGGGATCGGCTGCCGCGTGAATTGCAGCAGCAGATCATCGAGAAGCAGATACGCTTCTTCGCTATCGACGCATACGCGCTGGCGAAGCAAGTCGGAATGGGCGGTCGCATCAACACGATCATGCAGACTTGCTTCTTCGGGATCAGCGGAATCCTGCCTCGCGATGAAGCCATCGCACACATCAAAGAATCGATCGAGAAGACATATGGCAAACGGGGCCCGGAAGTAGTGCGCCGAAATTGTGAGGTGGTCGATCAGGCACTTGCACAACTGCATGAGATTCAAGTTCCAACCACACCGAGTGCGACGCGAACACGTCCACCGATCGTCTCAGAGCAAGCACCGGATTTCGTACAGAAGATCACTGCTGTAATGCTTGCCGGCAAAGGCGACTTGCTTCCAGTCAGTGCATTCACAGTCGATGGTACTTGGCCGGTCGGCACGGCAAAGTGGGAGAAGCGCAACCTCGCACTCGAGATCCCTGTGTGGGATTCGAAGGTTTGCATTCAATGTAACCAATGCGCGCTGGTGTGTCCGCACGCGGCAATCCGCGCGAAGGTTTACGACGAAGCATCACTGGCTTCACCGCCGTCAACCTTCAAATCAACCAATTACCGCGCGCCAGAATACAAAGGCAAACTGTTCACGATTCAGGTAGCGCCGGAAGATTGTACGGGCTGCAACTTGTGCGTGAACGTGTGTCCCGCGAAGGACAGGACGAATCCCAAACACAAAGCAATCAATATGGAGCCGCAGGCGCCGCTCCGCGATAACGAGCGCGCTAACTACGACTTCTTCCTGAATCTCCCTGAACTCGATCGCGCCGATGTTGTCAGACTCGATCACAAAGGCTCGCAGTTTCTCGAACCGTTGTTCGAATACTCTGGCGCTTGTGCAGGCTGCGGCGAAACTCCTTATCTCAAGTTGCTGACTCAACTCTTTGGCGACCGTTTGCTCATCGCCAACGCTACCGGTTGTTCTTCGATCTACGGTGGCAATTTGCCGACAACACCATACACGACGAACGCAGATGGGCGAGGCCCGGCGTGGTCCAATTCCTTGTTTGAAGACAACGCCGAGTTTGGATTCGGTTTCAGACTCGCACTCGATGCTCACGAAAAGGCAGCCCGCGTGCTCGTCCAACATCTCACGCCGCAAATCGGTGATGTCCTCACCGGTGAATTGCTCAACGCGAATCAAGAGAACGAGGCTGGAATTGCTTTACAACGCGAGCGTGTTAAGGCGCTTCGCGAAAAGTTAGCCGCAATTGGATCGGCCGAGTCGCGACGTCTCGATCTCCTCGCAGACTATCTGGTTAAAAAGAGTGTTTGGCTTGTCGGCGGAGACGGCTGGGCATACGACATCGGCTACGGTGGCCTGGATCACGTTCTTGCCAGCAGGAAAAACGTAAACATCCTTGTTCTCGACACTGAGGTTTATTCAAACACGGGTGGTCAGCAGTCGAAAGCTACGCCACTCGGTGCCTCGGCGAAGTTTGCAGCGGGTGGAAAAATGATTGGGAAGAAAGACCTCGGGCTACTCGCGAACATGTACGGCCATGTTTACGTCGCGCGTGTTGCGTTTGGCGCGAAGATGGCCCAGACCGCGCAGGCCTTCGTCGAAGCGGAGTCGTACGACGGTCCATCGTTGATCATCGCCTACAGTAACTGCATTGCACACGGCTACGACATGGCAAACGGAGCGGCGCAACAGAAGTTGGCCGTTGAATCAGGCGTATGGCCGCTTTATCGGTTCGATCCACGCCGCCTGGTTAAAGGCGAAGCGCCACTTAATCTTGACTATGGCCCACCCAAACCAAAAGTCGGCGAGTACATGCGGAACGAGTCGCGCTTCCGCATGATCGAGCGAGCAGATCCCGCGCGCTTCAAACAGTTCCTCGAAGAAGCGCAAGCCGCGGCAGATCGGCGTTACTCGGGTTACCAACAGCTCGCGCAGATCAAGTTGCCCCCTCGCAATGGAAGCAAGGAAGAATCCGCTTCCGGAAACGGAGATGGTGTCGAAAACAAATGAATCTAGAAACGACGTACTTAGGAATTCCGTTACGACATCCTTTAGTTATCGGCTCTAGCTCGCTTACCAACGATCTCGACATGGTAAAGGAACTCGAGGACAACGGCGCCGCAGCCCTTGTCTTGCGCTCGCTTTATGAAGACGACATCGCAGCCGAACAGATGGATGCGTTCTTCAATAGCGAGAGCCACGGCGAATCGTCTGCTGAAGCGGGAAGCTATTTCCCCGATCCTGAAGTGGCGCTCGGTCCCGAGGAGTATCTCGAGCATCTCCGTCGGGTGAAGCAAGCAGTCGATATGCCGGTGTTTGCTTCGCTCAACGGAGCCAGCACGGGTGGTTGGATCTCCTACGCCCGTCTTCTTGAGCAAGCCGGGGCTGACGGAATCGAACTGGATCTCTACCATTCGGCGAGTGATGTAGCGACCAGCGCAGCGGAAGTTGAGGATCAGATGATTGAGACGGTCCGTGAAGTGAAGCAAGCGATTAGGATCCCGATCGCCGCAAAACTTTCTCCGCTATTCACTGCGTTTGCCAACTTTGGTTGTAGGCTTGATGCAGTAGGTGTCGATGGCATCGTGGTCTTTACGCGCTTTCACAAGATCGATATCGATGTCGTTGATCTAGAGGTTGTACGGTCGTTGGAATTGTCTGACTCTTCAGAACTGCAATTGCGATTGCGAGCTGCGGCAGTCCTGGCGGGCAGAGTCAACGCTTCCATTGCAATCTCGGGCGGCGTGCACACTGTTCTTGATGTGGTCAAAGCAACGATGGCAGGAGCGAGCGTCATGCAGTTGGTTTCCTGCATTCTGAAAAACGGCCCGCGTCACTTGCGAACGTTGCGTGCGGAAATCGGTGCATGGATGGCTGTCAACGAGTGGGAATCGCTCGAAGAAATGCGTGGGAATTTGAGTTTCGAGCGCATCCCGAATCCGACCGCGTATGAAAGAGCCACTTATCGAATCTTCCATTAATGGAAACGCGCCGCCTGTATGAATTACCAGTGTCGTTTAGTCGATCACTGTCCCAAAATGACCAAGACCACCAAATAACGCGGGTTGTAGGAGGAAGCTCGCATTGACGCCGGCCAAACTGCTCAAGACACTACTGTTCTCTGGCTTGGTAATGGCACTGATGATGGGACTCGAGTCAACGAGCCCGTCTCCCGCCTCCGCCAAAATGGATTCTTCACCAGGCACCCCGCTGCCGGTTGGCTCCCAGTCTGATTACGTAGGCAGCGACGCCTGTAAGGATTGCCACGAGGACCAATTCAAAGCGTTCTCGCACACTTCTCATGCAAAACTTGTAAATATCAGCGGTTGGAAAAACAAAGTGACCGGCTGCGAAGCTTGCCACGGTCCAGGCAAAGCGCACACTGAAGACGGCGACCCGGCAAAGATCATTTCGTTCAAGAACAAATCCGCCAAAGCGATTTCGGAAACATGCCTTACCTGCCATGCAGGGAAGGAAGAACGTAACAACTTCCGCCGAGGTGAACACTGGCGCAACGATATAGGCTGTACCGATTGTCACTCATCGCATTCTTTCCCCGGCACGAAAAACATCGCTCAGTCGATTACTTTCATCGGCCGCGCTAATGCGGAGAAGCCCGATTTTTCGACGATTCATCTCCTGAAGCTCGGTGAACCGCAACTCTGCGTGAGCTGTCATGCGGAAGTGAAGCCCGACTTCAACAAGCCGTTTCATCACAAGGTTCTTGAAGGAGTGATGAAGTGTAGTGATTGCCATAATCCGCACGGCGGTTTCGAACTAAAACAATCAAGACTCGCGACAGGCGCAGATGCGGCTTGCATCAAGTGCCACGCCGACAAGCAGGGTCCGTTCACCTACGAACACGCGCCACTGAAGACGGAAGGTTGCGCAGCGTGTCACACACCGCACGGATCGGCCAACCCGAGACTATTGAGATTCAGCGCAGTCAACCAATTGTGTCTCACGTGCCACAGCGTGGACCACGGCGTTGGCGCAGACGAGCCCGCTGGTCCCACGCATAACCAGAATGTGCAGTATGCGAGTTGCACGAATTGTCACGTCAAGATTCACGGCTCGCGGTCACACCCGGCTTTCTTTAGGTGAAGTAACGTCTTGAACTCGTTGGGGCAGCTATGAAAAAGAGAACGACATCGACATTGGTCGCGTTAGCTTTGACGTTCTTGGTATTAGTTTCACTGGTTAAAGCGCAACAGCCCACGGCCTCCCCAACTCCCAAGAAGGCGACTGACTCGAACAGCGACACAACTCCTGTTCAACCCGGAGACGATGCCGGCAACTACATGATCACGTCCAGTATTGAGTTTGGGTATCGAGGTTTGTCGGTTGCCGGCGATCACAATAAGTATCAGAGTGATTTGAATTACAGAGCCGGCCCGCGTCTCTTTGATTCCACCTTCCTGGTCCGATCAAAAAACGGAGGCGGACTGTTTGAAACGGGGCTCGTGACGGCGACTGGTTGGGGCGCAGATCCCAGCGGTCAACTCCGACTCAGCTTTGAACTGCCAAAGTGGTATCGCTTCGATGGCACCTATCGGAAGTTCAAATACTTCAGGTTTCTTAATAACTTCGCAAATCCGAACTGGTCCTTTTCACCGGCGAGCTTTAGTGTGCCACCGAAGCCGTTGACTGGCGAACATGGCTTCAACACCGAAACCAAGATGGGAGATTTCGATCTCACCCTCTTGCCGAAGAACAGATGGATTAGATTCTCGGTTGGTTATTCCCCGGAACGATACAGCGGACCAGCGTTCACTAACTATCACGTCGGCGGAAACGACTTTAATTATCCTCTGAATCTCAAATCGCGAGCTGACGATTGGCGTTTCGGAGCGGATGGCACAGTTGGTCCAATCGACTACACCTTCCTCCAGGGATTCCGTCGTTTTCGCGACGATACCTTCACCGATCTGGGAAACACACCTGGAATCAATCTCGATCCAGCAAAGGGGCAACTCACCAGTTTCTTCCACCATGAACCATCACGAGGCAGTGTCGACTTCACCCGCGCGAGTCTTCACACGCTCGTCGCCAAGAGGCTGGATATCACTGGCAGAATCGTTTACAGCAACACGGATTCAGATTTCACATTTATTGAGAACTACAGTGGTACGAACTGGAACGCCAGAGTTTCCGGATGGCCACCAGGACCTCTGCCGTCGACTCCAAACACTCTCAATCTAGGTCAATACAACATCACCGGCAGCTCCAACCGTCCGAGCTGGGTTGGAGATATTGGCTTAACGTATCTCATTACCGACCGGTTCAGGATCTCAAATACGTTTCGCGTCGAAGACTTCCACATTGATGGCGACGCCGTATTGTCCGACTTCTTCTCGCTTACGCGCCCTTCAGGAACAACATCAGTAACTGACACGATCGGCTTTAGTAATCTCGACGCTCACACGAGAACCGAGTATCGGAAATATCAAAACACCGTCGAAGGTGATTATCAGTTCAACGCCCGCAATGCATTGCACTTCGGCTATCGCTACGGGCATCGCCGTATCGCAGAGTTTTTTGAAGGATTCAATCTCGGCTCTAATGGCGCGATACCGCCGCCGCCGCGCAGCTCATCTAGCGATTTGGATGAGAACAACACGCACGCAGTCTTTGGTGGATTCAAAGCACGGCCGGCAAGTAATTGGACGATCTTTTTCGACGCCGAGAAGGGAACCGCCGACAATGTGTTTTCCCGAATTGGCAACTACGATTACACAAACATCCGCGCCAAGTCGCGGTATGCACCCCGCAACAACTTTGTTTTCAACGTAAGCGTTATCACGAGAAACAACGCCAATCCTTCGGAAATCGCCGGCGTGTCGTTAGCAGATTTCGGAGTCAGCACGAAGTCGCGCATCTTTACTTCATCCCTCGATTGGACGGTTAACCCGAAACTCCTAATCAACTTCGGGTACAACTACAACTGGATAAACAGCATTTCCGTAATCGAATACTTCTTCAACGGCATTCAGCATCCTCGCGGCCAAAGTATCTATTACGTCAGAAATAACTTCTTCTTTGCGGATGTGACTGCGCAACTCGCCCCCCGCTTAACTCTCTTCGCGTCGTATCGAATTAATGACGACAACGGTCAGGGCACTCGCCTCGCCGATCCAGTTGGCACACCCGGATTTCTCATCTCGTCATACCCGAATACTTATCAATCGCCCGAAGCACGGCTCGCCTTCAGACTTCACCGGCGGGTGGATTGGAACGTCGGCTACCAGTACTACAACTACAACGAGAGCGCGATCGTTGGACCACGACCGCAGAACTATCACGCGCATCTACCCTATACCTCGTTGCGCATCTACATTGGCCGGAAGGAATAGCGAACGAACCGCACTTATACAAAGGAGCAAGTTACATGAACAGATTACAAAGGCTGTCGGTATTGATCGCGACCGCAATCGCACTGACATTAATAGTCGTCATGTCGGCAGGAGCACGCACTAGTACCGCAAAACAATTTGATGCGGCTGCGAAATATAAGCAGTGCGTAGCGTGTCATGGGGCCAAAGCCGAGAAGAAGTTTGACCCGGCCAAGTCAGATGATGAACACGTCCAAATCATTCTAAAGGGAAAGAAGATGGAGAAGCCGCCAAACATGCCCGGCTACGAAGCGAAGGGTATCAATGCCGAACAAGCGAAAGCGTTGTTGGAATACATGAAGTCGTTGCGAGGGTAACGGCTCCACTTCAACGCGAGCTCGTGAGCCCTGTTTGTAAATCCATTGTGTGGCCATATTCAGTACCGTCGGCGATAGCCGATGGCCGCACGCTGCTTGGGCCATATTCAGTACCGTCAGCGATAGCCGATGGCCGCGGACTACTTGGGCTAAGGAGCTTTGCCTCAAGAGTCGATTTCGATCGTAACGAGTTTCGTGTTTAGTTTTGTGTGACTTCGTGGATTGTTCCGTTTGTCCAGTAAAACAAAGACGATCCACGAAGTCACACAAACCAACACGAAAGCAAAATACTTCCGACTCGAGCTAGATGTGACTTGCCGGCAAAGCCGAACTAGACCCATTTGCTACCGCAAACGCTACTGATTACCACTCGGAGAACTCGATGATTCCTACGAAGTCGATGGTCAATGATCTCAGTGCTTACGGCGTCGCGCGCTCGACAATACAGGGCACGCCGCTCAATGAAGACGAAGCGCGCAAGACCCAGGCGTTCTGGTCCGCCTGCAATTACCTCGCGTTGGGAATGATCTACCTTCGAGCGAACCCACTCCTAAACGAGCCTTTGAAGGCCGATCACATCAAAAACCGCATGTTGGGACACTGGGGGGCGAGCCCGGGCCTGTCCTTTATATATACCCACCTAAACCGGGTCATTAAGTCGTTTGATGTCGACATGATTTTTATGGCCGGACCGGGACATGGCGCTCCCGGAGTGTTAGGGCCTGTTTACCTGGAAGGTTCGTATTCTGAAATCTATCCGGACAAGAGCCAGGACGAGGAAGGGCTTCTCAGGCTTTTCAAGGATTTTTCTTTTCCGGGAGGGATCGGCAGCCACTGCACTCCTGAAACTCCTGGATCCATCCATGAGGGCGGGGAACTAGGCTACGTGTTATCGCACGCGTGCGGCGCCGCGTTCGATAATCCGGATCTAATTGTTGCAGCCGTTGTCGGCGATGGCGAGGCGGAAACTGGACCACTCGCGACTTCATGGCACATCAATAAGTTTCTGAACCCGATTCGCGATGGTGCAGTCTTACCAATTCTCAATCTGAACGGTTACAAGATTAATAATCCCACTCTTCTTGCGCGCATCAGTCATGAAGAGTTGGAAGATCTCTTCAAGGGCTATGGCTACACGCCGTACTTCGTTGAAGGATCCGATGCGCCAACGATGCATCAGGCCATGGCAGCCACACTCGACCAGTGCATCAGCTCGATTCGAACACTACAACAACAAGCAAGAAGTTCCGGAACAGTGATACGGCCTCGTTGGCCCATGATTGTTCTTCGTTCCCCCAAGGGTTGGACCGCGCCTGCTGAGGTTGACGGACGAAAAGTTGAAGGTCTGTGGCGCGCGCATCAAGTTCCACTGGCGGGCGTGAAAAAGAATCCCGCGCATTTGAAGCTGCTCGACCAGTGGATGCGCAGTTACCAACCTGAGAAGTTATTTGACGAGGATGGCCAGCTCAGCGCCGAACTGCGAGCGTTAACACCAGCGGGTAACCGTCGCATGGGGGCCAACCCACATGCGAATGGCGGTCAGCTAAAAAAGAATCTGCGTATGCCTGATTTCAGAGCTTACGCGGAAAAGTTTGATAAGCCAGGCCTTGTCGAGGCAGAAAACACAAAACCACTGGGAAGGTTTCTGCGCGACGTGATGAAGTCGAACATGAATTCATTCAGGGTTTTTGGCCCGGATGAGAACACCTCGAACAAGCTCGATGCGATTTACGAAGAAAGCAAAAAACTCTGGCTCGCAGAATACTTTCCTGAAGATAGTGACGGTGGAGAACTCTCAACTGACGGGCGTGTCGTTGAAATGCTTAGTGAGCACACACTCGAGGGCATGCTGGAAGGATATCTTCTCACCGGCCGTCACGGTTTTCTCTCAACCTATGAAGCCTTCGCCCACGTCATCGATTCGATGTTCAACCAGCACGCCAAGTGGCTATCGATCTGCAATGAACTACCCTGGCGCCGCCGAATTGCCTCGCTCAACCTCCTGATTACTTCGACCGTGTGGCGCCAGGATCACAATGGCTTCACGCACCAGGATCCGGGATTCCTCGACGTAGTTGTCAACAAACGAGCTGAAGTTACACGCATCTATCTGCCGCCCGATGTCAACAGTCTCTTGTCGGTAGCCGATCACTGTCTGCGCAGCGAGAACTACATCAACGTCATCGTTAGTGACAAGCAGTTGCACTTGCAGTATCTCGACATCGACACTGCAATCACACACTGCACAAAAGGAATCAGCATTTGGGCGCAGGCGAGTAACGATCAAGGCCAGGAGCCTGATGTGGTGATCGCTTGTGCCGGCGATATTCCAACACAGGAAGCCCTGGCCGCCACTGCCTTGCTGCGCGCGGAGTTTGATGATCTGAAGATTCGATTCATTAACGTGGTGGATTTGTTTAAGTTGCAATCGGACCTGGAGCATCCTCACGGTTTATCTCGCCGCGATTTTGATAGCTTGTTTACTACCGACAAGCCGATCGTTTTCAACTTCCACGGCTATCCCTGGCTAATTCATAAACTCACCTACAACAGGACGAATCATCCCAACCTTCATGTTCGTGGCTACAAGGAGCGCGGGAACATCAACACGCCCATGGAACTAGCGATCGAGAACGAGATCGATCGTTTTACCCTGGCGATTGATGTGATCGACCGCGTCGGAAGACTTCAGTCTACCGGCTCGCATGCTAAAGAGAAGTTCAGAAACATGCAGATCGACTGCCGGCGATATGCCCACGAATTCGGAATCGACAGGCCTGATGTAGTTGAGTGGCGTTGGCCGTACTAGAGGAGAAACGATGAAGATCTATTTCCACGGAGCAGCCGGCGACGTAACCGGATCCGCCTACCACGTTGTCACTGACAATGCGAGCATCCTGGTCGATTGTGGCTTTTTTCAAGGTCGAAAAGAGGAGAGCGCAAAGAACCGGCGCGACGCGAAACTCGAAGGTGGAAAACTCGATGCCGTCGTACTCACTCACGGTCACCTGGATCACATTGGTCGGTTACCTCTGCTGACCCGCAAGGGTTACAAAGGTCCAATCTATGCAACGCGCCCAACGTTAGATATTGCGACGCTGATTCTGAAAGACAGTCTCTCCTTACAGAAACAGGATCTAAAACGGCAGAACAAAAGACGTGCGCAACAGAAGTTGCCTCTACTCGAACCTCTGTTCGAAGAAGCTGACGTTCGCAAACTAAAACCGCTCGCAACCCCCGTTAAATACAACCAACCTTTTCAAGTTGCTCCGGGCATCAAAGCTCGGCTCGTCGATGCAGGTCATGTTATTGGCTCTGCGAGTGTGGAACTGACTGTTTCTGAAAATGGTCACAAGAAGGTCGTTGTGTTCTCAGGCGATCTGGGACCAAGAGGCGCGCCATTGCTTAACGATCCCCAACCGTTCAAAGAGGCTGATGCGGTGATCATGGAATCGACTTATGGAAATCGGAATCACCGCAACATGCACGAGACCGCAATGGAGGGAAAAGAAATCATTTCCAGAGCGATCGATAACAAAGCGAAAGTCTTAGTGCCCGTCTTCGCAGTGGGTCGCACGCAGTTACTTCTTTATTTACTCGCTGGAGCCTTTATGAGAAAGACGCTCCCAAAGTTTCCGATCTTTCTCGACAGTCCGATGGCGATTCACGCCACGAAGATCTACGGAAAAAATAACGAACTGTTCGACACTGAAGCACTGGACATGGTCAAGACAGGTGAACTGCTCCGCAACCTGAGTTCTGCTCGTCCGTGTACAACTCCAGGTGAGTCGAGAGCGCTGAATACAGTTGATGGTCCCTGCATGATCATGGCGGGAAGCGGAATGTGCAACGGCGGCAGAATCATGCATCACCTGCGGCATAACCTGCCGATACCCGAAACTGCAGTTTTGATTGTCGGTTTCCAATCGCAAGGTAGCCTCGGTCGAAAATTAGTTGATGGCGCTGAGTCGGTGATGATATTTGGCGAGGAAGTTCCTGTGCGAGCCTCCATTCATACGATGGGAGGGTTTAGTGCGCATGCTGATCAGAACGGCTTGCTCGACTGGTACAGCACTCTAGCACCCTCACGGCCGCGCACAATCATCACGCACGGTGAAGACCGTGCTAGAGAAGCTTTCAGCGACCTGATCCAATCACGCTTTGGAATGAAGTCAGAACGACCCGCGCTCGACGATGTAATTGAGATCTGAACGCGCAGCGAACCTAAGAGAGGAATGAAGACATGAGTGCAACCGACGTTAACCCCCAGGGAACTGGTGCCATAAGTCTGGACGATGAAGAAGAGGTAAAGAAGGTCCTGATGAATTCCGTTTTGGGTTTATGGGACGTAGTCAACAACCTGACGCGACTGAAACCGACTAAACGCGACCGCTATCGAGTAACAATCTTTGGATCTGCTCGCGCCAAGCCGGGCACCGTCGCCTATGAGGAAACAAAGCGAGCAGCAAAAGCGCTGGCGGCAATGGGCTGCGACATCATCACTGGTGGTGGGCCAGGTTTGATGCAAGCGGCGAACGCTGGAGTGAACGAGGCAGACGGCGCCAAGTCAGTGGGTATCCGAGTAGATCTTCCTTTCGAGCAGGAAGTAAATCCATTCGTGGAACTCGCGTTCGAACACAAGACCTTCTTTACGCGTCTACATCACTTCGTGCTTGCTTCTGACGCTTTCATCGTTGCGCCGGGCGGCATCGGAACAGTGTTAGAGACGATGATGATCTGGCAGCTAGTTCAGGTTAATCATCTCGATAAGACCCCTTTGATTCTTGTCGGAAAGCTTTGGCCGGGTCTGATTGAATGGGTGCGCGACTCAATGCTTTCGTTCGAAACACCCCTCATTAACAAAGAAGACGTCGATATTCCCGTCTGCGTCCCTAGTGCCGACGAAGCGATTGCGATAATTCGTCAACATCGCCAGTCCCTGGGGTTTAGCGAAGCAGCTGCGGCCACTGGAGGCGAGCATGTCTAGCGCAACAGAGCACGTCGCGCCGGCGAATTGCAAGCCTGCAGGATAAAGATACAAATCTTGCAATTTTGTAATCCTGTAATGCTTTCTCAGCGCGTAGTGAAAAAAAATTGGTCCGGTAGGGGAATCCCTTACAACCAATCGAGTCCTATTGATCTCTAAGACCCTCGCTATCCGATTTCTGCAGTCCGGATACAGCAACTTTCCCCAAAACAATTCGAACAGACCGCCTTCTTTCGGGTGGTGACGTGTGCGAACGACTGCTCGGCAGTGCAAGTTCGAGTGGCGAGCGTGTGCGTCCCTATGGGTAAGAGTGGGGCTTATTCAAGGGCAATGAGGGTTGCTCCGCTCTTACCCTTCGCTTCGTGTTCAACTCGTTACGGGCCAGGGGGGTACCTGTCATGCGAATCCTTCATGTCGAAGATAATGAAGACACGCGAACTCTCGTTTCGTTTGTGTTGCAGGCGGAAGGCTGGGAGGCCGTGTCGGTGGACAATCCGGTGTCCGCCCTCACTCATGCGGCGAGCGGCGGGTTTGATCTTTATCTCATCGACAACTGGCTCGACGGCGACACGGGTAACAACTTGTGCGCCGATCTGCGGTCTCTAGACCAACACACGCCGATCCTTTTCTATTCCGGAGCGATGCTCGACGTTGAGAGAGTGCGCGCGACCGGCGCCCAAGGCTATCTTGAAAAGCCCTGTTCTCCGGAGGCACTGGTGAAAGAGATCTTGAAGCTAACGGGAAATAGATCCCCCCTGCCCGTCGGTGACCACCTGCACCAAAGTACAAGTCGAAGGAACTAATGTGCAATTTCGCGCGTACACGAACCTTTGTATTCTGACACCGTTGTGATTAATTCAGCCGTAAACACTAAAAGGAGCATCATGAATCGCGTATTTGTCTTATTAGGTCTCGCCCTTATCTTCACAGGATTGACGGGAATGGCCGCCGCCGACGTTCGTTATGACAGAATCAATATCGCCGACTTTTGTAACAACCCGGCCGTCCTTGATGGCCGTTTCGTTGAAGTTAGCGCCCGCGTCATTGCCATAAACGCTGAGTCAAAGAGCATGGAGCTGTTCGATTCGGAGAGCAAGACGATGATTGTTGTGAGGTTGAGTCAGCTTCGGAAATCGGAAAGAAGCGCTTTGATAAATAACGATGTTCGTCGAGTCGGAGTAGCAGGCCGTGTCCGCATGGTTGGGAAGCGCCTCATGATTGATGCTGAAAGAATCGAGATACTCCCGGTAGAGACCAAGCTGAAAGATCAAACAGTACCGCTGGCTGCTACTAACTAGGCAGCGCTCGGCAGAGGCTTCCGAACTCGAAGGTGAGATAGCTTCCAGCCCCGCTTGGTAAGTCCTTTGCTTTTACGCCAGCTTCCTCACATCTCACTACTTGATGCTATTGAAAAGCTTCGTGGCTCGGGCAGTGTCGATGCGTTGCAGGATCCGGTACTGCTCCATCGCTGCCTCACGATTGTTCATCGCAAGATAAGACATGCCGAGATTGTAGTGTGCTGACGCGTAGCCGGTCTTTTGACTGACTGCGAGCTTGTACTCCGCAACAGCTTCCGCATAGCGCCCCAACTGATGAAGCGCATAACCCATTTCGTTACGCGCCTCAGGATAGTTTGGTCGCAACTGAACTGCTTTCCGCATTGCCGCGACTGCCTCCTCATAACGCTGGAGATCGTTGTAACACCAGCCCAGGTTATATTGCGCCGTGGCATTGCCGGGCCGGAGTTCTAGCCCACGTTTGTAAGCCTGCGCTGCTTCGGCAAATTGCTTCGTGTTGTAGTAATAGACATCCGCCAGCCCCAAATGCGCGAGACCCAGATCAGGTTTCTCGCGAATTGCCTCCTGATACTCTTGAATAGCTTCCGGATAACGTCCGAGATTACGCAAGGCATAACCGAGTTCGTTGTGAGCATCAGCGTAATTTGCACGATACCCGATTGCGATCCTCAGTTCATTAATCGCTTCGGTGTAATTTTTCTGCTCGTTGTAGATCCATCCAGTCTCGTAATGAGCTGACGCGTAGTCGGGCTTGATGCGAACGGTACTACTGAACGCCGCCAGGGCCTCAGGGAGTCGGTCGGTTTTTTTGTAAGCGTAGCCCAATTCGAAATGCGCGGCCGCGTTGTTGGGCTGTGCTGCGGTGACGCGCTTGAGTGGCTCGATCGCGGCGGCGTACTCCTCCAGATCATTGTAGATCCAGCCGATGCGGTACCACGCCGACGACATCGATGGGTTTTTCTGTGCGGCCTTTAGATAATAATCGAGCGCTTCCCGATACTTCTTCGAGTTATAGAGTGCTTCACCTTGTTGGTAGTAGGAGTCAGCGGTCGGACCGCCATCTGAATGGGTTTGGGCCAAGACGACGCTGACGCACGCGAGCAGAGACAGGATGATGGTCTGACAAACTGAGCGAAGGCGAACGGGGTTAGACATGTCGTTTTCTCCGAAGGTCTGGGCTAAGTACGCGACGCATTATAGTCGTGCCATTCCATAAATGGGATCAGCTAGTTCCAAAACTGCAACTCGACCCGAGCGCTGCTAATGAAAAGCGCGTTTTAGGCAAACAAAATTGCGATTGAAGCGTACGAAGGCAATGGCCCAATTGTTGATGGCAGAGACTAAGGTTTTCCCAAGGCGGAGCGCTGAGCTGAGGAGATGCGAGGCCGTGTTTCAAAGTCTTCAATATAGTGTGCGACGGTTAATGAAAGCGCCAGGCATCAGCCTGATCATTGCTCTTTCGATTGGGCTCGGCATTGGGGCGAACACTACAGTCTTCACCTGGATGGAGAGTCTGGTTTTGAACCCTTATCCGTTGGTCAAGGATTCAGAAACTCTCGTCGCAGTGAATCTCGCTACGAGCGACGGCCAAGACTCACTGCCGGTTTCATATCCAACCTATCTTGATTGGCGTGATACCTCAAAATCATTCGATGGTATTGTGGCCCATACACTTCTGCGACTTAACCTGAAAAGAGGGAGCGACGCGCAAGGCGAGCCCGTTTGGGGAGAACTGACTTCGGGAAATTATTTTGACGTGCTCGGAGTGCCTGCGATCTTGGGCCGCACCTTTGCGCCGGATGAAGAGCGTAACGGAAGTCAGGTGGCAGTGCTCAGTCATAATCTATGGCAACGAAAGTTTGGTGGCGATCGCTTGATCATCGGTCGCCACGTTTTACTGAACGGTGCAGACATTACCGTTATCGGCGTTGCACCTGAGGGGTTTCGAGGAGTGTTTGCCGGATACGGCTTTGATCTGTGGATGCCTGTCACATTGCAACCAGTGTTGGTGCATACCGGGAGCCGTCTTGCCGATCGCAATGATCGATGGTTGCAAGCAACTGCGCGCTTGAAGGAAGGTGTGACGCGGGAACAAGCAAACAACGAGATGAAAGCTTTGACCCAAAGGATCAGCGAGATCAACGGAGAGATTCCTGTCACTGGCGCCGCGGTCAAACTCATGCGTGAGCGATTCGCTGGTGCGATTCTTTATCCGTTGTTTGCCGCACTGCTCGCGGTGACCGCACTAGTCCTACTCATTGCTTGCGCCAACGTAGCCAACCTCTTATTGGCATCTGCTTCCGCTCGAAAGAAAGAAATGGGAATCCGATTAGCCTTGGGAGCTGGCCGAGGGCGAATCATCAGACAGCTTTTGCTGGAGAGTTTCTTAATAGCGCTAGGCGGCGGTTTAGTTGGCTTGCTTTTTGCGCTCTGGGCCAAGGGCCTTTTCCTACGTTTCATTCCTCCAACCTCGCAGCCGGCCTTTATCGCGTTCTCTATCAACGGCCGAGTGCTCGCCTTCGCCGGTCTGGTGACTCTAGCCACAGTAATTATCTTCGGCCTCGTTCCTTCATTGCGGGCTTCCAGTGCCGATCTGGTTAGCGCGCTCAAAACAGACGGCCGAGGTACGAGCGCTTCGAGGTCTGGGCTCCGAGGAGCACTCGTCGTTTCACAGGTAGCGCTTTCGTTGATTGCACTCATTTGTGCTGGTCTTTTCCTGCGCAGCTTGCAACAAGCGCAAAAGATGGATCTCGGTTTCGCAAATCCAGACCATCTACTGCTGGTTACAACGGACCTTAATGTCGCTGGACTGAAGCGCGAAGACGTGTTGGTTGTTCTTGATCAACTAGCCGAGCGAGTGCGAACGCTGCCGGGCGTCGCGTCCGCAAGCTTTTCAAGTATGGTTCCACTCGGTTTCGGCGGGCACAGTTATAGCGGGACAAAGGTTGAAGGTTACGTTCCCGCAGCCGAGGAACAAGTATCGACGGAGCGAGTTGTTGTCAGTGATCGCTACTTCGAAACAATGGGAATTCAGTTGGTCCAGGGCCGTGGCATCACGGCTGAGGATCGGAGTGAGGCCGTTCGGGTTGCGGTCGTAAATGAAACGTTTGCGCGCCGATACTATCCAGGTCAGGACGCTCTGGGAAAACGTATAGACCAGGGACAAGGTTGGGCGGCGATAGTCGGGGTGGCGAAGGACGGAAAATATCGCGACCTAAACGAGGCGCCGACTCCTGTTGTCTATTCTTCTCTGAAGCAATGGCACACTCCGGTTATTACACTGCAGGTTCTCACTACAACCAATCCGAAATCACTAACCGAATCGGTCCGGCGTGAGTTTACGACGACGAACTCACAGCTGCCGTTCCTCGATCCGCGAACGATGTCTGAGCACATCAGCGCAGCAACATTCGTTCAAACCGTTGGTGCATCAATGTTGAGCGGTTTCGGAATACTTGCATTGGTCCTGTCAGCGGTCGGCCTCTACGGCGTGTTGTCGTACGTGGTTAGTTTGCGGACTCGGGAGCTGGCAATTCGAGCGGCACTGGGAGCGGCACCAAAAGAAGTGATGAGTCTTGTGCTCAAACAAGGAATGGTACTGGTCATAGTAGGCCTGGCAATTGGATCCGTGCTTTCGTTGCTCGTCGCCCGCTTTTTAAAGAGTCAGCTCTTAGGAGTCGAGCCGAGTGATCCGCTCACGATCATAACGGTAGTGTTGTTGCTTATTGTCGTCGCGTTAGTAGCTTCTTTCCTTCCAGCTCGACGGGCGATGAAAGTCGATCCACTTGTGGCGCTCCGACACGAATAACGTTTCAAGCTCAACCTCGCGTCAGACCTTCGGCCCGCCGGTTTACCTCTTCCCAATTCACATTCTGTAGAAATGCATCCACGTATTTCGCGGCGGCTGCTCCGTAATCCATGTGATACGCATGCTCGTACATGTCGAGCACGAGTAATGGCCGGCTCATGGGAACGTTGTGCATGTGGTCCCAGGACCAGTAATTGTGGAACTCGCCCGTGTGAGCATTCTGCGCAAAGATGGCCCACCCTGAACCGCCGCCGAGTGCGTTCGCAGTTCTCTTGAATTCATCTTCCCACTGCTCATAGCTTCCGAACCATTGCTTGATTAAGTCGAGAACCTTGCCGCCCGGCTTTGGATCGCCGCCGATATTTCCAAAATACAACTCATGAAGCACTAACGATCCGGTGCGAACCAACTCTTCGCGTTTTAGATCTCCATAGATGTACGGTGGCAAATCTTTCTCCTTCATCATGGCGGCAAGCCGCTGCTCGACCGCATTGAGAGCCTTAACCGCTCCGCCATAGTTGTTCTCCCAATGCGAACGAATCAGTTTTTCAGACAATCCCTTCAGCTTTGCCGGATCGAATGGCAACGGTCGTGGTTGATGTTCACCTCTGAACGCCCTCGTTGTTGCCGTGGCAATGGTCTGATTGCCACGAGAGATTTCCGAAACGCCGAGCACCAGTCCGGCGCTGCCCGCTCCGATTCTCGACATAGCTTCTCTTCTTGATATTTGTTCCATCTCCTGCTCCTTACTTCTGGTGGTCGTTGATGCTTCCGTAGAGTGCATCGTACCCTCTTCTAACTCGCATACTTCTCTTCGACGGTTAGCGCGAAAACAGCCGTGCCGATCACTCCGATAATACCGGCAACAACAAACGGGATCTCTGGTGCGATTTGCCAGAGCAGCCCACCGATTGCTGCGGCGGGAGTAATAGATAGACTCCGCACCAGATAATACAAACCCACAGACCGAGCACGTACATCATCCTGCGCGAAATCAACGATCATCGCTTTCCGCGCGGGTTCGCCGATCTCACGGAGCCCACCAACTACAAATGCGAGAACCAAATACGTAAAGCTCGATGCGGCGATCACAGTAATTGGGAACAATGCAAAACTCAGGAAGGTGGCGATCACAAAAGGTTTGCGCCCAACCCTGTCGGCAAGTTTGCCGGCCGGGATATAGACCAAAATCGATGTAGTCATCTGAACTGCTATCAGTGTGCCGTATTGCGCAATACTGAAGTGCTGGACGTTTGTCACATAGAGTATGGTGATTACGCCCGTCATTCCTTCGCATGTTCTGATGATCACGTCTGAAATCAATAATCGTTTCAGCGCGATGTGAAACGTCCGCCAGACGCCCGCGATGCTGGTCTTGCGAAAGACACTAACCGGAACGTTGATTCTCGACAGAAACAACATTGACACTCCCGCGAGCCCAAGCGTTACTAATAGTGCTACGCGGATACCTTTCACCACACCGAATGATGTGATCAACACACCACCGACGATCGGAGCAACTACGATCGGTAGGCGCTTGAGAATCGACTGCAAGGTGAAGCCCATCGCGCGACGCTCCCGAGGCAGTGCGTCGGCTATGATTGAAAAGATCGCTGGCGAAGCCATACTCTGCCACGCCATCACCAGAGCGAGACCGATAAAGAGAAAGGGCCACGACGGACTGAGCAGGTACACGAGGTAACCCACCGAAGCAATGCCAATAAAGCTCAAGAACGCGCGGCGACGACCCAAACGGTCCGCAACCCAACCGCCTGGATATTGATAGATTGCATCCAGGAAATCCTGTGCAGTTCCGTACAAGCCGACTATTGGCGTACTGGCACCGAGTGCTTCGAAATACTTAGGTATGAATTTCTTCCACAACTCTTCACCCAGGCCGAGGATGAATACCGTCGCAGAGGCTAGCGAAACGTTCCGCTCGAGACTTAAATAATCGACTGCTTTGCCACGCCAACTTGCAGGCTTTTCGATTGGAACAGATTTGTTCATTCTCACGAAGGTGCCAGGAAAACCAACTAGGACGGTCAGCTGTAACCTTTCGACCACCTCCAGCGTGATATCGGTGTAACGCGCGTCCCCGGCGCGCTCAAAAGCTTTTCGCGTAGGAGGTTACATGCAAAATAGGTCTCTGATCACGGTTCTTTTGACAGTTTTTCTTTTCGGCCTTGTGGCCCCTTCAGTCGATGGTCAAAGCACGCATCGTTTTGAGGTCGACGTTCCGTTTCAGTTTGTTTTGGCCGGTCGAGTGTTGCCGCCGGGCAAATATTCGATCGAGAGGGTTGATACCGCCAAGCCAAATATTTTGAAACTAAAGAACCTGGACAATGGCATCATTTATTCGATTCTTTGTCAGCGAGTGGAAAACGATACCCCCAGCGCGACAGCTTTCTTGCTTTTCACTGAGAGAGAAGGGAAATTCTTTCTGTCGCAGATTTGGGAGGCCGCTAGTTTGAACGGAAACCAAGTGCCCATGGATCGGAAAGTGAGGCATAGACAACATGACACTAAGTCGCTGATAGTTGAGGCTAGAAAGAACACCGATCATTCAAACCATCCTTGAAGTATGACTATCTCAGCGCACACGTTCGATCAACACAAACGTTTCTTGTGGGGTTTGTGTTACCGGATGACGGGAAGTGCTGCCGACGCCGAAGACATCGTGCAGGATACGTTTGTGAAGGCGCTGGAAAAACCGCCCGCTGACACAAGCGCACCGTGGCGACCCTGGCTCGCGAAGGTGGCGATGAACCTTAGTCGCGATCGTCTAAGGCGCCGCCGCCGACGAGAGTACTTTGGACCATGGCTTCCTACACCTGTCGTCACTGAAAATGATGACCATTTGGACATTAACCAACCGATCGCATCCGATGATTCACCATTGGCCCACTACGATCTGATGGAGAGTATCACCCTCGCCTTCCTGTTGGCATTGGAAGCTTTGACGCCGGCTCAGCGCGCGGTGCTTTTGCTGCGAGACGTTTTCGATTATTCCACCAGCGAGACTGCAGAAACCCTGGAGATGACGGAGAGCAATGTAAAGGTCACGCTACATCGTGCGCGACAGATCATGGAAGCCTACGACAAGAATCGCGTATCGAATCTTTCAAAACGAACCGAGGAAGTAGAAGGCGTTGTCCAGCGGTTTCTCTCGCGTCTCGCAGCTGGCGACGTCGAAGGCGTAAAGCAAATGCTGGCGGCTGACGTCGTGTTGGTGTCTGACGGTGGTGGTGAGGTTAATGCGTTGGCAGAACCCGTGTATGGCCGTGGGAAGGTTTTGCGTCTCGTCGAAAAATTGTATGAAGCGTACCGGGGAAGAATGCGTACATCAGTGCAAATCGTAAACGGTGAGCCGGCCGTCCTTGTTCGGCGAACCGGCATGAAACCAGGCCACGCTTCGTTCTTCACGATGCACTGTGAGTTGAATGAATCGTCACAGATGCAACGTCTTCATTTCGTTTTTGCGCCCAGCAAACTAGTCGCACTGAGATGAAAGAAGTGACAACTGTTTACTGCGAGCGCGGATGTCCTCGTCCGCAACGCGACGCAGTCGCGCATGCTTTATTCGCTTCGCTCATTGCGGACGAGGACGTCCGCGCTCCCAGTTAGACGCGATCCAAAAGGCCCGCCATTTCTCACTTGGCGGTTGTAGATGTCCCACATTAGAGCGAAAATACAAAAAACTAAAACTGTTAGTCCAATTCATCGTCTGTGCATGCCTCAAGTTGCGGTGTTGCGATGAGTAACATTTAGGGCTGGAGGGTAAACCAGGGTACTGAATTGGTTTCAAATCATCGCGTCGAATTATGAAGGAGAAGGACTCATATGCAACAAGCAACGCCAACAATAGCCGCGCCAGCTAAAGAAGTGAAAACCTATCCGGCAAAAGGATTCGCCGCACAGAGCGCTGATTCTGATCTCGCACCTTTATCCATTCCGCGCCGGGAACCTCTGCCTCGGGATGTTCAGATAAAAATCCTGTATTGCGGAGTTTGTCATTCGGATCTGCATCAAGTGCGCGATGAATGGCATGAAGCGATACCCACCGTTTACCCGTGCATTCCAGGTCACGAGATCGTCGGGCGCGTGACCAAAGTTGGAACCGAGGTAACGAAATTTAAGGAAGGCGATCTTGCCGCTGTCGGTTGCCTGGTCGACTCGTGTCGAGAGTGTGAGAATTGCCGCGAAGATCTCGAGCAGTACTGCGAAAACATCGCTACGTTCACCTACAACTCAGAAGACAAGATACTAGGCGGCGTTACATACGGAGGGTACTCGCAAAGCATTGTCGCTGACGAAGCATTTGTGTTGAGAGTAAATGAGAACGTTGATCTCGCAGGTACCGCACCTCTGCTTTGCGCCGGGATTACAACCTACTCGCCGATGCGTCACTGGAATGTTGGGCCAGGGCAGAAGGTTGGTGTTGTTGGGTTGGGGGGCCTGGGCCACATGGCCGTGAAGTTTGCCAATGCCTTCGGGGCGCACGTGGTGTTGTTTACGACATCACCTGACAAGTCGGCTGATGCGAAGCGATTGGGAGCCCATGAAGTGGTGTTGTCGAAAGACGCGGATGAAATGCTGAAACATGCGGCAAGTTTTAACTTCATTCTCGACACCGTCTCGGCGCAACACGATTTGGACCCTTATCTCTCGTTGCTGAAGCGCGATGGAACAATGACGCTTGTCGGAGCGCCTCCAATGCCGTTACC
The DNA here is from genome assembly GCA_035491875.1 of Pyrinomonadaceae bacterium. GTDB lineage: Bacteria > Acidobacteriota > Blastocatellia > Pyrinomonadales > Pyrinomonadaceae > PSRF01. The sequence continues at coordinate 23,902 of DATJKB010000351.1, forward strand.
GGTTTCGTCGTTTAACTTGATCTTTGGACGTCATCAATTGGCCGGCTCTGGAATCGGTGGGATTCGAGAGACCCAGGAGATGCTTGATTTCTGCGCGGAGCACGGAATTACGTGCGACATAGAGCTCATTCGAATTGACGAGATCAACGATGCATACAAACGTCTCTTGAAGAGTGATGTGAAGTATCGGTTTGTGATCGATATGGCGTCATTGGAGTAAAAACGGGTCGACACACCGTAGGTGTGGGATGTTTATAGCTTAGCCGGTCTCTAAGAACTGCGCCGTTCGGAGGAGCGGAAACGGAACTGACTATCCTAACTCAAGGTCATTTCCGCTCCTCCGAACGGCGCCGCAGGAATTCGGTGCTACGGGCTAGAAAGTTGTCACACCTAACGGTGTGAAGATGCTCGACGTTGACTGATTCAAATCGGATTGAATATTGCTCAACTTACCGACAAGCTGAAGCATATCGGACACTTGTTTGCGCGTTTCTGGGAGCTTGAGCACATTAGTCGCGCTTATTTCGAAAGGATCAGATGATGCTGGAGGTGATCTTGAAGCGATTCGAGGAGCCGGATGAAACTCGTCGCTTCGACAAAGGAAAGTTTGAGTTGGTGCAAATCGGTGGAATGACAATTGGCAGGGCCAGTTACGAGCCAGGCTGGAAATGGTCCGAACATGTTAGTCCCACGGCAGGCACCCCGTTTTGTGAAGTCGAGCATGTCGGAATGGTGCTTTCAGGTCGCGCGACGGTATCCATTGACGGGAAAGTAATCGAACTGACGCCCGGCACGTTGTTCTACGTGCCTCCAACTCCGCATGATAGTTGGGTGATCGGAGATCAACCCTACGTTTCTTTGCACTTCCTGGACGCCGGCCAATACGCGACCGAGAACGTTGAGTGATGCCAAAAATGCCCTCAACTCCACGACAGAAGCACGAAGACATGAACAAGGATACAGTGTGCGAGTTTTACACTCGACACCCTTTCCCACCGCCCGTTGAGAACTTGGGTCGCGCGATGGTGTTTTACCAGGACGAGAACGTTCGTCGTGCTGAGTTCCATCTGCTGTGGCCAAATGATAAATATCGCTCCAATCTCGACGTACTCGTCGCTGGGTGTGGAACCTTTCAAGCGGCCAAGTACGCGGTCGGTCATCCAGTTACGCGTGTAGTTGGAATTGACGTCAGTTCGACAAGCCTCGAACACACCGAGAGGTTGAAGCAGAAGCACAACCTCACAAATCTCGAAACTTACTTGCTGCCTATTGAGAGAGCGCCTGAGTTAGATCAGCGGTTCGACCACATCATTTGTACTGGTGTATTGCATCATCTCGCCGATCCGGAAGCAGGTCTGCGGGCGCTCAAGTCTGTGTTGAAACCAAACGGCGTGATGTACCTGATGGTTTACGCCCCCTACGGCCGAACAGGCGTTTACATGATTCAGGAATACTGCCGTCGATTAGGCATTGGGACTTCGGAACAAGAGATTGGAGATCTCACTTCGACTCTGAAGGTGCTCCCTCAACATCATCCGCTGTTAGCTACGCAGGGCGGCTCAAGAGAATTCAATGAGGATGCGTTGGCGGATGCATTGCTAAATCCACGTGACAAGGCATATTCAGTGCCGCAATTATTCAACTTCATCGAGTCTAACGGACTGAAGCTAACGCGCTGGTACTGGCAAGCCCCTTACTTGCCTCATTGTGGTGCGATCGCGACGACACCTCATGCGCAGCTGTTGGTCGCACTTCCCGAACGCGAACAGTATGCGGCAATGGAACTGTGGCGAGGACTAATGAGGAACCACAGTTTTGTGGTCCAACCTACCGACGCAAATCACCCCGAGATGAGCGTTCGCTTTGATGACGAGAGACATCTGCAGTATGTGCCTATTCGTCTCCCGTGGACCATTTGTATCAGCGAGAGGATCCCGGCTGGCGCCGCCGGCGTGTTGTTGAACGAGACTCATCTATTTCAGGACTTGTTTCTGGTCATCGATGAGCATGAGCGAAGAATGTTTGAGGCGATCGATGGACGTCGCAACGTTTCAGAGATTGTTAACGACTTGAAGATGGGAAGTGCGCTAAAAGCTCAGGAGGCTTCGAGAATTGCGCGCCTCTTCTTCGAGAAGCTTTGGTGGTACGACCAGGTGGTCTTCGACACGTCCCAAGCCTCGTAAGATTTTGCAGAGCCGACCGATGTTGCGGGTGTGCGTCTTCACTGAGTCGTGGTTGCAGCGGCCTTCATTACCTCAAGCTGTAGATCGATCACAACTTCATCGCCGACGTTCAGGCCGCCGTTCGGCATCTTTGCGCCCCAGGTGATCCCATAATCACGCCGGTTAATCTTCGTCTCTGCAGCCACGCCAAAGCGCATGTTGCCGCGATTATCTTTGATCGCACCACTAATATCGAACGGAAACGAGATCTGCTTCGTCACGCCCTTCAACGTGAAATCGCCGTGCAACAGATAGCCGTTACCTTTCTTTTCTACCTTCGTGCTCTTGAACGTCATTTCCGGAAACTTCGCAACATCGAAGAAATCGGCCGTGCGTAAATGGTTGTCACGCCCTGTCACTCCTGTGTCGATACTCTCAACCTTCGCTGTGAACTCAACTGACGATTTGGTTACATCAGTGTCGTAGTGAATTGTTCCGGTAAAATCTTTGAAGCGCCCTCTTACTAAAGATAGCTCAAAGTGGCGGATCGAAAACCCGATTACACTGTGGCTAGGATCGATCCGGTAATCTCCCGCCGGAATAGCTTCAAAAGCCACGCCCGCGGTTTTTTGCTGTGCCGCGACCAGCCATGACAGCGACAATGCGACGATCACTGCTGCACTGCCTAATGAGAGGAGAGATTGTTTCGATCGATTCATTTTGTTTACTCCTTAAGAACCTTGGTTGGGTTTGGTGGAAACAAGAAATTACACGATTGTTGATGATTTCACCAAGCCGTGAAGGGGTAATACTTAGGACGCCCCTTTTGCTGGAGCAACTTCTGCAGCAATCCCCGCGTAATACGATTGGAACGATTACCTACTTAAGCCTTCATCCGGAAAATTGGACAACATGAACATAACGAATCTACCGGTTACTGATTTCGAGAGCCTGACTTCGTGCACCGAAGAGAATGGTTATCACGGCTTAATAGCGATTCATAGTACAAAGCTTGGCCCAGCGATCGGCGGGACGAGATTTTGGCAGTACGGCAACGAACAGCAAGCGGTTGACGATGTGCTCCGACTCGCGCGTGGTATGACTTATAAGAATGCTCTCGCTGATATTCCATTCGGAGGCGGGAAGTCGATCATCTTAAAGAGCGAGCGATTAACTGATCGAGAAACGATTTTTCGGACACATGGAAAATTCGTTGACACGTTTGGCGGCCGCTACATCACGGCAGAAGATGTCGGATCTACACCAGCCGACATGGAGTTTGTGCGAAGAGAAACAAGGAACGTTGGAGGTTTGATGTCAGGTTCCGGCGATCCTTCGCCCGTTACTGCTCGCGGTGTTTTTCGTGCGATGCAAGCGGCAGCGAGACATCGTTGGGCTTCAGACTCGTTGGCCCACCACAGTGTCGCGCTACAAGGATGCGGTAGCGTCGGCTACTACCTTGCTTCTTATTTGCACCGGGAGGGTGCACGTTTGATTGTGACCGACGTTGATAGCGCAAAGATGGAGCGAGTCGTTCAGGAATTCAATGCGTCAGCAGTCGCTCCAGAAGAGATCTACGACACCGGCGCGGACATCTTTGCGCCTTGCGCGCTGGGTGCGGTAATCAACGATCAAACGATCCCGCGACTCGCCACAAAAACTGAAATAGTTGTGGGGGCTGCTAACAATCAGTTGCTTGAACCACGTCACGGCGACCAGTTGGCCTCGCTTAGTATCCTTTACGTGCCCGACTACGCCGCCAATGCGGGTGGTGTGATTAATGGTTGCAGAGATCTTCTAGGCTGGGACGCTGCCAAAGCGGCTGCGAAAGTTGATCGGATCTACGACACGGTTCTCAACATCTTCGACAAAGCAGCGTCTGACGGTATTCCCACATACGTGGCTGCGGATCGGTTGGCCGAATACCGTTTGCGAGCCTGACCGAAATAGGACAACTGGTTCTGCCACGGGCAGAGGGTGTGGAAACACCTGGAGACGAAAAGGACTGCGTTACGCTAGAAGTGATGCAGGAGACTACGACTTCAGTCATGACGATAAAACGACGACACCTTTTGTTGGTAGTGGCAGTTGCATCCGTAACCACGGGATGTGGTAACAGCGCGGGTCGCACGACGGTCAGGGAACAACCGGCATTAAATTCGACACGGTCCCAAACCAGTTCCACCGCACTGCCGGCAATCAAGCCGGTTAAGTACAACGACGTTCGATTAAAGATAGATGCAGCGCGAACTAAGTTGTCTTCGCGATATCAACACACAGAAAATATTGATCAAAAACTGAACGTGATTAACGACGCTCGTGAGTATCTGACACAATCTGTCTATAACGAGATTTTCCCGTATTGGTATGGCACAGGGTGGGATTTCAATGGCACTACTGAAACTCCGGGCCAGGGGAAAATTGCTTGTGGCTATTTCGTTTCTACGGTCTTGCGCGATACCGGGTTAAAGGTTCAACGCGCAAGAATGGCGCAGCAAGCTTCTGAGAACATAGTATTGAGCTTGACGACCGACGCTCATATCAAACGCTTTCGGAATGTACCTATCAATGCGTTCGTTCAATCCGTTCAAAACTGGGGCCCGGGTCTCTACGTTGTTGGGTTGGATATCCACACTGGATTCATTCTCAACGTCGACGGTGATGTGTATTTCATTCACTCGTCCTACATCGATCCTTACACTGTTGTAAAAGATCGCGCGTTGGAGTCGCGAATATTGTCGGACTCCAAATATCGCGTCCTCGGCAAGATATCAGCTGACGATCAGTTGATCATGAAGTGGTTAAGAGGCGAAGCTATAGCCACTCGTGTAGGGTAGTACCTAAGAGTTGTTAGAAGGATCCAGTTCAAAAGGGGTGATGTAATGCAATACAAAAGTGGCCGCGCATCCTGGCGATGGCGGGCTGTAGTGTTGGTATTCGTCTTGGGGTTAGGTTCAGCAGCTGTTTTCAGGATTGCCTTTGCTGCTCGGAATGGTGATGGGCCAATTTCACAACAAGACGTTATTCGCTTAGAGAGCCGCTTTAGTCAATTGGAAACACGATTGAATTTTATCGAGAATCGGTTGCGTGGTGTCGAGCAGCAGTCGCGAGTCTCGGATTCTCGCGGCGTTAGTCAGGCGGACTGGGCTCTCTTACGTTCAGAGTTTCAGACTTTGCAGCAGCGAGTGGCAGAGCACGAGTGCGCATTGGCCAAACTTGACGAACGAACGTTGGCGCCAAACGCGCGCGCCACGCGACGAAGGCCTGATACCGCGAGTGACCCATGCCGCGCGAATTCTGATACGCCAATTCGCTTACCCAACGAACGGTGATATTGAGATAGAGTCGCAGTTGGCGGTGTGAATCATCTCAGCAGCCCGATGTGATGGAGGTGTGGTGTGGCATCGCTCCGACTGCAAACGCGAGGTCATGGACCTCATACCACTCCATAACGCTCTGCGCTGTCTTGAATTGCAACGACGTTCGAAAACAATCGGTACACCACGCGAAAGTCCTAATGAGATTCATCGATAGTCTTTCAGGCACATCAATTGTCTCGGAAGAATAGACATCGCTTAACCGAAAGGAATTGAAATGCCTGAAAAAGAAACTCTTGAACGTGCAGCCAGGGATAAGGCTGAAGGTAAAGCGCCGAGCACGCAGGCCGGTGAGTTTGTCCGCGAAGAAATTGAACACATACGCGAGGGCAAGCATGGGGCTCGTTCAACCAAACAGGCGATCGCTATTGGGCTATCGAAGGCACGGCGCGCCGGCGTAGAGCTACCGCCACCAAAGACGGGATCAAAATCGACTCGTAAGCAGGCCGCGCGGGAGCTGCGGAAAGGTCGGAGTGCCCGAAAAGCCACCAAATCGACAAAGCGATCACGGGCTACATTAAAGGCTTTGAAACAGGAAGGTCATAGTGCGGCTTCAACACGCGCTCTGTCGCGTCAGGCCCACAAAGCAGCTGCAAAAAGATCTGCAGCTGCGCGATCGCGCTCCGCAAAGAAAGCCGCGGCGACTCGAAAGAAATAAACTCAGCCTCGAACGGATCAGGTTCGAGGCTCAGTTCGCACGGGCCCGCGGCTAAATGTTAGTCGGTCTTCGTCTTTAACGCAGCGAGCTCTTTCTCCAGTTTCTCAATTTCCGCCTGTGCAGAAGGTTTGAGGTCTGGATTTATCGTAGTTAAAGCTTTCTTTAGTGCCATCAGACGAGCAGTCAACAAAGCTTGATCAGCGGGAACAATCACGTCTGGCGTTACGCCCGTTCCTTCCCAGTTAGTCTTTGTTATGGGACTAATCGCACGTCCGGTCGGCACGAACATTCCAAAGTGCTCATTGAGGCGGAACATTCCTCCGGGGTGTGCACCACCGCCAGTCGTCTCACCCACGATCGTGGCGCGCTTGAGGTTCTTCAGGTTGTAACTGAATTCTTCGGCGCCCGAGAACGTTCGCTTGCTGGTAAGCACATAGACATCTTTGTTCAGATAACGCTTGCCAGAGATTTCCTTTTTGGTCCAAAACTCATCTGTGCGGTTACCTTCACGCCAATAGAGATCGTTTAGATGGACTGGTTCCGGACCGAATAAGTAAGAACACACCAACGCAACCATCGCGGGGTTTCCGCCTCCATTCTGTCTCATATCAATAATGAGCGCGTCAGTGCCATTAATGAAGTTCATTGCTGCAGCGACTGTATCGGCACCGAGCTCCTCATCCATGAAGTTGTAGAATTCGAGGTAACCAATGTTTCCAGGCAAACGTTCTACCTTAGCAAAACCATGATTCATCCAGGTCAACTCGCGTCGTCTTTGTTCGCGCTCTTCCGCTGTCGGTTCACGTTGCGGCCCGCGTTCGGGAAGCGACCGATTGGAGTAACGCACACGGAGGTGCTTGTCGTTGCTGACAGCCTGCAGATCGTTCGTAAGCGTTTGCACAAATTGCTTCGCGCTGGTGATCTGATCGTACTCCTTCTTCGCGACGCGCTCGCGAATTGATTGCTCCATTTTTTTTGCGACCTCAGGAAAGACATAAGAATCGTTAATTCGCTTCAGGGCCGCATCGATCACCTGCGTACGAGTCGCAGCGTCGATAGTCAGATCGGGTTGTTCTTGTTGTGCGCTCGCGCAACTCAGAACTGAAATTGTCAGAAGACAAAGGGCTGCGAGACGGATCACAGTGGTTTTAAGCATTGAATACTCCTTGGTTCATAGAATACTGGTTTGTAGGAGTGGTCCTCCATTGCCGACTTTTTGATCATGCGAGAGAGCGGTGATGCATCGACGGCGGCCACTCCTACAAATTCTTACGATTGAGCACACCACGTAACATCAAGTTCGCTACGTCAGAGGCTCGCTTCTCAACATCTTCACGTTCGCCCAATTCGGTGGTACTTAAACTGTAGGGCAGTAACCCATTCGTTGCTTGTAGCAACGCGTGCGCGACGGCGTGTTCGTCGTCAAAACTGAACTCGCCTGATTTACGACCAGCACTCAAGACCTCCGCAAAGATCTGAGCCTCTGCTTCGAAGTACAATGCTCGCCGCGCGAGTAAACCGGGACGCAATGCCGCGAGCAGATCATTGAGACTCTGGGTGTAGTGCTGAACGCTATCGAATCGAAATAACACGCGGGTCAAGAGCATTGACCGTAGTCGATCCGCAGCTGAGAGATCCGAGTCGGAGATCTCTCTCAACTTCTCCTTCAAACGGTCAACAACTCGGTCGACGTGCGACAGCACCACTTCTTCCTTGCTGCTGAAGTGAAGATAGACGGTGCCTTTGCCGATCCCCGCTTCGGCGGCGATGTCTTCGACGGTCATTTTTCGATAGCCAAACCGCGCGAGAAGGCGGTTAGTAGCGTCCAGAATGGCGTCTCTTACAGCTTCTTTTGGGGCAATTGCGGCCATTTTTATCGGTTTGACTGTTGACCAAATTTGAATTCCAGTCATATAAGACGCTTTCGACGAGGAAAAGTTCCGAATCATTTCTTCGGCGGCTTACCGGCTGTGGTACAACTCGGGTCCCGAAACTCACTTCTGTATTGGAGGTTTGCTTGCTTGTTGCAGAGTTAGAGACTCCGGCAGTTCTCGTTGACCTGGACGTGGTCGAACGGAACCTGTCGCGAATGGCGGACTACTGCCGCGGCAAAAACCTCCGACTGCGACCGCACGCTAAAACCCACAAGATACCGGCGTTGGCCAAATGGCAGCTCGAAAAAGGAGCACAAGGAATAACCGTTGCCAAAATTGGTGAAGCTGAAGTGATGGTCGACGCAGGCATCACTGACATTCTGATCGCATATCCAGTCTTTGGTGGTGGAAAAGCTGAGAAACTTGCCGAACTGGCGACGCGCTGCAATCTGGCAGTAGCGCTGGATTCGGTGGAAGTCGCCGAGGCAATCTCAAAGGAAGTGAATAGAAAGAACGCGAGTGTCAAAGTCCTCGTGGAGCTGGATGTCGGTTTTCGTCGTTGCGGGATTGCGAATGAAGACGACGTGTTGGCACTCGCTTACAAGGTTGATGACTTACCAAATCTCGAATTCAACGGGTTGATGTTTTTTCCGGGTCATTTTCAAGTTGTGCAACAGGAACGTGCTGCGATGCGCATGGGTGTAAACGATTTTCTCAGTCGCGTCGAAAATAAAATCAAACAGTCAGGCTTGCCTCTGCCAACTGTTAGCGGAGGTTCGACGCCGACAGCGCTTGAAAGTCATTTGTTTGTCGGAGTGAACGAAACGCGACCCGGCATGTACATCTTTAATGATCGCACGATGGTTGGTATTGGTGTGGCGCAGGAAGAGGATTGTGCGCTCGCGGTGGTGACAACTGTTGTCAGTACCAGTGTTTCAGGTCGCGCAATCATCGATGCGGGATCAAAGACGCTTTCATCCGATCGATATCCAACGGCTGATGGAAAAGGGTTCGCTTTGATCAGAGAAGATCCAGAAGTACAACTCGAACAACTCTCTGAGGAGCATGGTCATTTGAATATTAGTCGCTCGACGCGCGAGTACCGCGTCGGGCAACGAATCACAGTTATCCCAAATCATGTTTGCAGCACCGTTAACATGCACAATCAGATCTATGGAGTCCGAGGTGATCAAGTAGAGACAGTCTGGGAAGTTGCTGGTAGAGGGAAGGTGCAGTGATTACGAAGAGCAGATTCTGCAAAGCAATAATTGTGTGTTCATTGCTGGCGGTTCTTAGTGCATCGCCGCCTTTTAACACCAGCGCTAAAGAGGTGTACGACGTCGTTATTCTTAACGGCCGCGTGATTGATCCGGAATCACGACTCGACGCCGTTCGCAACGTGGGCATTTCGGCTGGCGTGATCAAAGCAATCACTTCCAATCGCCTGGATGGCCGTCAGGTAATCGACGCCAAAGGTCTGGTTGTTACGCCCGGCTTCATTGACTTGCATCAGCATGGGCAGGACCAGGAGAACTATGGTTACAAGGCAATGGATGGCGTAACGACGGCTCTCGAACTGGAAGTCGGGACCGGTGATGTGGACCGCTGGTACGACAACCGCGCTGGCAGAGCCTCGATCAACTACGGCGTCAGCATCGGACACCTCGCAGCGAGAATGGCTGCGATGCACGATCCGGTTGAGTTTCTTCCGAGCGGCGAGGCCGCACGCAGAGCGGCGACAGATCCAGAAATATCTGACATGAAAGCGCAGCTCGAACACGGTCTCCGCCGTGGTGCCGTTGCAGTTGGATTTGGGATTCAGTACGTGCCAAAAGCTTCAAGTTGGGAAATCCTGGAGATGTTTCGCGTTGCTGCACGATTCGGAGCGTCATGCCATGTTCATTTGCGGAATGCGGCACTGAAAGAACCCGGGAGCAGTACCCAGGCGCTTGAAGAGGTAATAGCAGCTGCGGCAATAACTGGCGCTCCGCTTCATGTGGTCCATATCCAAAGTACGGGTGGGAAAGCCACGGCACAGTTACTCCAAATGATCGGCGAAGCACGGGCCCGGAATCTCGACGTCACGACGGAGTGTTATCCCTATATCGCCGGCATGACCGACATTAAGTCCGCCATCTTCAACGAGGGTTGGCAGGAAGTCTTCGGAATTGATTATCGAGATCTGCAATGGGCCGCGACCGGTGAACGACTGACGAAAGAGAGCTTCGAACGTTATCGAAAGCAAGGCGGAATGGTCGCAGTATTCTCGATGACTGAGGAGATAGTAGAGGAAGCGCTGAAGAATCCGCTGACGATGATCGCGAGCGACGGCATCTTGGCTCATGGAAAGGG
>DATJKB010000352.1:0-4748 GCA_035491875.1 Pyrinomonadaceae bacterium
AGCTGCAGCGTACGTCGTGGAGCACGAAAGTGAGTTGCCATCACATTTCATCTCCGCGATGAATATAAGCGCTGAGCAGCACGTTCATGTGCTCGCGGCTGCTCAGCGCAACGTGGACAACAGCGTGTCAAAGACGTGCAACGGTGCCGTTACTGACACTGTTGAATCAGTCGACGCGTTGTATCGCCTGGGCCGCCAGCTTGGTTGCAAGGCCGTCAGCTACTATCGCGACGGGTCGCGTGAGAACCAGGTGTTGACGTCGATGAAGTCGGAAGAGCCGAAGGGTGAAGTGGGGTGTAATCCTGAAGCGACTGTCGAACCGATGTCGGAAGCGGTCAGTGTGGCTGAAGCCGAAGCTGCCGACTCAGCATCAGCGCGACAGGAAGCAATCGCTCGCGAGCATTCGGAAATGGTAATCGCGCCGCCAGCGCAGACAGCCATTCGCATCGAGCGTCCACGCGAGTTGCGCGGAGCGACCTGGCAGATTCCATTCGACGGACAGAACCTCTACGTCACCGTCAATCACGATGGCCAGATGATTCAGGAAGTGTTTGCAACTGGACCAATCAGCGGTGGTGTGGGACTGCTCGCTTCCAAGATGTTACGCGGCGGCTTTGACGCGGCGGAAGTCGCATACAGTTTGAATAAAGTGACGGGCACGCACGCTGTCTGGTTCAACGAACGTTTGTTAACTTCGCCTGAGCAGGCCGTGGCAGAGTGCATCATGATCACCAACCGTCGACTCACCGGCAATCCTGATTCAGCGCGCGCGGTTGGTAAACAACACGAAACAGGAATTGCTTCGACGAAGATCACCGGCGCGATCATGTCGAACATGATCGGCGTCTGCCCCGAATGCCATGGTCAATTGGAGCATGCAAGTGGGTGTGATTTTTGTAGAGACTGTGGTTATAGCAAATGTAAGTAGTTGGTAAAGAGGTTAATTGAGTTCAAGCACGGGTTAACGAAGAAAAGCCGTTAAACCCGTGCTTGATCTTTCTGCACTCTTCTAGAAAACAGAGCATTCGCCGTCGGCTAGTTTTTGGGCGGAGTGGGAGGGAATAGCATAGAGCCAATCGGCTCTCTTCCAAATCGATCCGTCTTCGTATTCAATCCGGTTCACTATAACCTCACCGTCTTTTAGCGCATCGGTGCGTGCATTAACATTCACCACTTTGACAGGCGAAAAGGGAGTCCATAGATCGAGTATCTTTTTCTCTTTTGGCTTCACCTTCAACGAGCACAGATACTGTTTCGGCTCATAGCCTTCAGGCGCTTCGGTTGGCTTGAATTCCCAGATCAAGCTCCTGACGATATTTGTACCGGTGTTCTTGAACTCAAGGCGAAGATGGTAAGTCTGCCCGGTGTCGGGTAGTCCACCAGTGCGAGCCGCTCTGTTAGGGAGGGTGCGCATTTCGACTCGTCGCGTGCTGTAATCACGGTCCTCCGTTTGGGGTGTACCGATAGGTCCCCGTCCTCGGATCGCGCTGGAAGGTTGCCCTTCTTTGGCCCAGGTGAACCTGACGACCGACACGTCGGGGTCTTTGCTTTGCTCTTTTTGCTGCTGCAGAAGGGGAGAGAATCCGATCAGAACCAGAAGGAGGATTGATTTCATGATGGTCTCCTTGTGAAGCGATTCAGTGATTCAATAAAACCGGTGCAAGTGTGCGCGAGTAAATATCGTCAATTGAGACGCGGGTGTCAATATTTTCTCTGTGCAACCTCGGTGTTCTCGGTGACTCTGTGGTGGAAGTTCTCTCAGCCAACTCATCCCAGAGTCACCGAGAACACCGAGGTTACACAGAGAAGAATCTCAATAACAGTCTATCTTCCCGCTAACAATTTGTAGTAACCCGTAATGCCGTTCAAAACATACTGCACCGCGAGTGCCGCGAGCACGATACCCATCACTCGCGTCGCGATGTGCACGCCGCCTTCACCCAACAGGCGAATTAAACGCGCGCCCAAAGACAGAGAGACAAACGAGACGAGAAACACGATGGCGATAGCGACACCAATCGCGGCCAGCTTTTGTATGTCTGAACCTGCTTGCGACGTCAAGAGAAGAATCGTTGCGATAGTTCCGGGTCCTGAGAGTAGCGGCATTGCCAGGGGAAAGACTGAAATGTCGTGCCCGCCTTTTTCTTTTGGCTCCGGCGCCTGCAATCCCCCGCGCTGACCGAAAAGCATCGGCATCGCAGCGACGAAGAGAAGAATGCCGCCGCTTATTGAAAACGCATGAACGGTTACGCCAAGGTATGAAAGCACCGCGCGGCCGGCGATAAGGAAAAACAACGCGACTCCAAAGGCAATCAACACCGCTCGGATCAGAATTGCACGTCGCTCTCGGGGTTGTTCTTCTTTCGTTAGGGCTACAAAGATTGGTACGACGCCGGGAGGATCGACTACGACCAGCAGAGTGATGAACGCCGCGAGTGAGAATCTGATGAGTTCCTGGTCCATGGTTCAAGGTTTTACTGGGAGCGCGGACGTCTCGTCCGCAAACGCGTCGTCAGACGCGCAGATTTTATTCGCGCTTCGCGCGCTTGTGCGGACGAGACGTCCGCGCTCCCAGTGAAACGTCGCGCTCCACAGCGTTGACCTACAGCTTCTGATCCAACTTCAGGAGCGTCTGGAGTAAGACGTTAGCGCCGTTCGCAATGTCGTCAGGCTTTGAAAACTCTAAAGGTGAATGACTGATTCCACGAACACTTGGCACGAAGATCATCCCAACTGGACCAAGTCGCGCCATATCTTGCGCATCATGGCCTGCGCCACTCGGCATCAACTTTGTACTTAACCCGAGTTCCTTGGCTGACTCCAAAATCACGCGGCGAATACGTTCATCAGTAGGCGCCGGGATGTTCACGTTGATCTCGTTGAACGAGAAACGCGTCTTGCTGGCCGTGCCAATTTCCTGCGCCGCCGCAAAGATCCGGTCGTAAAGCGTTTTGATCTTTGCTGCATCAAGATCTCGCAGCTCAAGACTCAAAACGACCTTTCCGGGAATGACATTTGGCGCGCCAGGCCATGCCTGGATTCGCCCGACGGTTCCGACCTGTCTTCCAGCAACACTTGTGACGACCTGGTTTACCAGTTGAATAAACTTTGCCGCGGCGAGCAGTGCGTCTTGCCGGTTATTCATTGCGGTGGTGCCGGCATGATTTGCAAATCCTTCAATCGTGACGTCCCACCAATTGATTCCAACAATTCCTTCGACAACACCGATATCGATCTTTTCAGCCTCGAGCGTTCCACCTTGCTCGATGTGCAACTCGAGATAGCCGGCAATGTCGCCGCGCTTTCGTCGAACAGAGTCGAGCTTCGCGGGATCGCCGCCGAGATAGGTGATCCCTTCGCGAATTGTTTTTCCGCTGCGGCTGACGAGTTCGAGTTCTCTTTCAGTCAACTCACCATCCATCGCGCGGCTGCCAATCAAGCCGCCTTCTTCGTTTTGAAAGATGACCAGTTCGAACGGATGACGAGTCGTGGCGTTGTTGTCTGCGAGTGTTTGTGCAACTTCGATCGCGCCAAGTGAGCCAACGACGCCGTCATAGTTTCCACCCTGCGGGACACTGTCGACGTGTGAGCCGAAAAGAATCGGAGGTAAGTTTTCACTGCCCGCCCGGCGGCCGATGATGTTTGCGGCCGCGTCGATGGACACATCGAGTTTCGCGCGACGCATCAACCGCGTTACGTATTCGCGTCCTTTCTGATCGGCTTCGCTGTAAGCGACGCGGCTGACGCCACCTTCCGGATTCTTGCCGAACTCAGACAATGCCGCGATCGTCGCGCTTAGTCGCTGCCCATTAACTCGCAATTGTGTTTGCGGAAACGCCGGCAGCCAGGCAGCAGCTCCAGCCATCAATAGGGACTTATTGAAGACACGGCGAGTGATTGTCATTTTGATTCGTCCGAGTTTTGAGAAGTGGGAAATCGAGTGCTGAGCGTAGCTGAGGTAGTTGAGATCGCGCAACTCTGTTTGGGTGAGCTGAGTGCTACCGCATTAGCGGGTGGGTGCAAGAGATTCGGTCGCAGATTCACGCAGATAAACACAGATCAGATAAAAAGGAGACGCTGGTAGTTGATAATTCTGATTTGTGTTTATCTGCGTGAATCTGCGGCCGAATATCTTGCACCGACGAACTCCTGCACGACCGTAGTGATGACCTCATCCCACTGAACAGCGTCAATCGTCTACAAACTGCAATCTCCTCGCAAGATTCCACTCAAGTCTGTCTCAAGAATTTCTCAACCTCCCTGAATAAAGTGTAGCTGTGCTCGTTTAGTTGAAAAACCAATCGAAATAACCGTGGCAACGTGTGTTAACCCAGAGGAGGATTGCCGGATGAAACGCGCCATCAACCGCAGAAATACTCACAAGTCATTAACAGTTCGAGTGTTGGCTTCAAGGCCGCTCAATTCTTACGCAGTGTTGGCAATTGTGCTTGGCTTATTCGCCGCGGTGTCCGCAGCATTGCTGACTCAGCAGACGGTGCAGGCCTCGAATCCTTCATCCGGCTCCATTAACCTAACTTCTGCATCGATCAGTTGGCAGGGAAGCGCATTGGCCGGGGGTGCTACCGGAGATCCGGCGGCTGGATTGGTAACTTCCGAAGAGATGTGCGTCGAAGGCGTGAGTTGCGATACCTACACGCTCACGATTCAGGGCACACCGCAGGATTGGATCAATGCGAACAAGCTGGTCCATGTTCATTTGGGTTGGACACAGACGGCACAGGATTTCG
>DATJKB010000353.1:0-3676 GCA_035491875.1 Pyrinomonadaceae bacterium
CGAGATACGTCGCGCGTGTGCTGGAACACACGCGCGGCAACAAGCAGGCAGCGGCGCGTTTGCTTCAAGTCGATCGCAAGACTGTCGAACGTATCTTGAAACGACATCAAAGTCGTGCGATGGCGTCTGAAGCGCGCTAAGTGCCGTGATATTCGAATCGGGCTACGTCTGACTCGCCGAGAATTACCGTGTCACCCGAGTTCAATGACGACTCCGTCACACGCGACGACTTAGGATCATTAATGAATGTTCCGTTGCGTGATCCCTGGTCGACAATCAACACGCGTCCTTCGCGTACGCCAATCCACACGTGACGTTTAGAAATCCGTGGATCGCTGATTACGATCTGCGCTGAAGAGCTATCACGACCGAGATACTCTCCTTCCGGCTTCACTTGAAACTGTTGCCCTGCCAACGTGCCGGAGATGAAGCGGATCGATCCGTAATTGATCGGAGAAGTGTCAGAACCAATCGCGACCGTGCGCGATAGATCGACCGTCATTCCTTGATCGGCTGCGGCAACCGCTGGCGAAGGATGATTACCCCTTGCGGCAGGTGCCGGCGTAGGTGGCCGGTTAGGTGTTGGTGAATAGTTGGCGGGTGTTGGTGAATAACCGCCGTGAGCTGGTGCCCGTTGATCTTTCCCACCGGGCGCTGGTCCGGCAGAGGGTTTTGCTTTTTTCTTTCTGCGTGAGACCAGGAAAATAATCAACCCGATGATGATGATGGCGCCGATTAGAAGAACAACGATCACGATGATCGCGACCAACCAAAACGGAAAACCGGACTTGTCGCGGCCTTCGGATTTTGCTTGCTGGCTGCTCTGAAGGAGGCGATCGACTTCCGAGTGCTGGGGGAAGAGTCGCTTAACTTCTTCAAACTTCGGAATGGCGTCGGAGTAGTACTGAGTCCAGTATGATTCGAGTCCTTCCCGATACAACTTGTCAGTCGGTCCTATTTCGTTCGTGGCGCCCGCGCTCTTCACATACTCCATCACAGTGTTTGAGGGAACCACGAATGAGAAGCCCGATACTTCCTGACCATTGACGGTGTCGCCACGGAACGTCAGTAAGCCGACCACTTCGCTGTTATCGTTCACCACAGGACCACCGGAGTTGCCGTGTGTCGCGGGCGTACTTGTCTGAAGTATCGGCGCGCCGCTGCTGGAAGTCTTTCTGGCGGAAATTTTTCCGTCGTTGATGGTCGCTTCTAGTGATGATTTCTGATCTAAGATGCCCGATTCGAAAGTATCGGCAGCGCCCGGGTATCCAATCACCGTCACGTGATCCTGAAGCTTCACGGCTTCAGAATCTGCCATCTTGAGGATGGGAGCGTTCTTAACTTCAATCTTGACGATCGCCACGTCCTTACCTTGATCGGAGCTTTCTCCGGTTGGCGCGCCGTATTGCTTTATTTCAAAAGGAAAAGCGCTACCGTCTGGAATGATGACGTGATGATAACGATTGAAACTTGTTAGGTTGCTATACCGGTCGATGAAGTTGAGATCGAGGCTTCGAGGATCTTTGTTCAGCTGTTTCGCGAGTTGGTGAACCATCTGGACGAACAACGCCTGTTTTTGTTTCTCTTCACCTTCCTTCGTGGAGGAGACTACGTGAGCATTGGTTGCGATGTAGCCATTCGAACTTATGAAGCAGCCTGAGCCCAACGACACAGCAGATACGTTGTAAGTAAGTGGTTGATAGCCTGGTGGCGAAAATACGATCTGACCCGCAGCTCCATCAATGATGCGAACAACAGCCGGCTTGCTAAACATCGCAAGTCGTTCACCCGCCGTATCAGCGGTAGCAATGTAACTTTGCTTGGCGGGCAGTAGAACGGCTGCAAGAAACAGGGCAACGGCCGCAACGACCACAAGTCTGCGCATACGAAACACTCCTCTGGGGTCAGAATTATTCAAAGAGAATCGGATGGAACCTTTGTTGAAGAGGCAGCGAGCGGCATTTTACGTCAAGGTAGGACGCACGCGGCCAAATGTCAGCATATTCGAGTTGCTTCTAAATGAATTCAGCACGAATGTCAATGGGCACTCACTTCAACTTCGCCACGACTCAATATGAGTCGGCCGTGAGTTTTAGCGGCAAACGCGGTATAGCGTGGCTCGTGCCCGTGAGAGCCCTGACCACAGCCTTTCCACATTTCAGTTTTTGGGGTGCTGCACAAAATAATCGTACGGTAATTGAACGCTCGTTGGTTGTTTGCGTATTAGTTTTCACTCGGAAACAAGTTCTGCCTTTGCCAGCCGCAACTAATTCGACGGATAATTGAGTCCCAAAACAAACAAAACATGGCACGTTGGTTGCCGAATAAATTACGAGTGTTCCTCAGACTGGAGGGGGTAAAAGCATGAGTGAGAAGCTTTGCATCTTGATGATAGTTCTGTTTGGTGCGTTTGCGGCAGGTTGCAGTAAAACAAATGAACCGACCACGAACGCAAACACAGCCACAACTACGGAAGCCACTGCATCGACTCGTGAGGCGCCAGATAACTCTGAAGTCATGACTATGGTCGACGCGAACGGAGTGAAGACCGAGACGCGGACATTCCGAAACAATCCGAGGGTGAAAAAAGTTGTAGTCACGACGAGAAACGGCGTCAGGACTGCGAAGGTGGTTTCACCTAGCGGTGAAGAGCGCGATGTGCCGCCAAACGAAGTTGAGAAGGCACTTGATGCAACTGGTGAGAAAGTCGCTGCGGCTGCGGGCTTCGTGGCAGATAAAACCGAAGACGTTGCGGGCGAAGCTGGGGACAAACTAGAGGACGCAAAGGATCAAACGGTCAGCGGCGCAAAGAAGGCGGGGGAGAAGACCGTTGAGGGTGCTAAGACAGCAGCATCGGGGGCAAAGAAGGTCGGTGAGGCAACAGCCTCAGGAGCCAAGAAGGTCGGTGAGGCAACGGCCTCAGGAGCTAAGAAGGCGGTCAAGAAAGTAATTCCATAAAAGCACTGGCGAAGGCGGTCAGCAAAGAAGGGTTGGTCCGAAAGGGCCGCCCTTCTTTGTTTTTGGAGCTGATTTTGGCTCGGATGTTATACTGCCCGCGTACAAATGCTTTGCCGGAGGTTTCATGGCCGATAGTTCGAGGTTCACATTGATTTGTCCGTGTTGCGAATCCACGTTGACCGTCGACGCCCAAACAGGCGCGTTGCTCGCTCACGAGGAAAAGGCAAAACCTGTGGCGTCGTTCGATGAGATGGTCAAAGGTTTGGACAAACAGAAGCAGATGCGCGAACAAATTTTCGCGCAGGAATTAAGTTCCATGAAGGACCGCGACCGCATTCTGGAGGAGAAGTTCCAGGAGGCGATGAAGCGCGCCGAGAAAGATAAAGACAAACCGTACCGTAATCCGCTTGATATCGATTAGGTTTATATACGCTCCTCAACGCTAACTCTCCCGGGGTAAAAAAGAAGAGATGTTCGCCAACAGTTTTCGACTTTCACTACTGGCCTGCTTAATTGTTTCTACCGCCGTTTCGCTGACGGCGCAAAATCAATTGGCGAAGATGCCGCAGCTTATCTACAAGGATCGTACGTTGCCGAATGGCCTGCGTGTGCTGAGCGCAGTCGATCATTCAAGTCCAACTGTGGCCATCCAGGTTTGGTATCACGTCGGTTCAAAGGACGACCCGCAGAGTCGCAGTGGCTTTGCGCATCTTTTTGA
>DATJKB010000354.1:0-6277 GCA_035491875.1 Pyrinomonadaceae bacterium
GCCGACCATAAAAAGCGGCGCCGGGCCGCCGCACTCCAAAGAGGCCGTCAGGTTGAAATCGGCTGACCCACGTGGCATCCTCAGGCCTGTAATGCGAACAGAATCCCAAGTAAAAACGCGGCTTTTACGGCGGATGGGAAACGCCATTTCCGACTTTGGCATGATCGAAGACGGCGATCGTTTGATGGTTTGCCTGTCAGGCGGCAAGGACAGTCACACGCTTTTGGACTTGCTCTTGGACTTGCAGCGTCGGGCGCCGGTGCAGTTTGAATTACTGGCGGTGAACCTGGACCAGAAGCAACCGGGCTTCCCGGCCGACGTCCTTCCGAAGTATTTGAGCGACCGGGGCGTCCCTTTTCGAATTGTCGAGCGCGACACTTACTCGATCGTCAAGCAACTGGTGCCCGAGGGCAAAACCTTTTGTGCGGTTTGTTCAAGACTACGACGAGGAATTCTTTACAACATTGCAGTCGAGGAAGGTTGCAACAAGATCGCCCTGGGCCATCATGCCGATGACATCATCACAACTCTCCTCCTTAATCTTTTTTACGTCGGAACTCTGAAAGCGATGCCGCCCAAGTTACGATCCACTGACGGTCGGAACACTGTCATTCGCCCATTGGCCTATTGCTCTGAGACAGACATTTCAGAGTACGCTGCCGCACAAAACTTTCCGATCATTCCCTGCGATCTTTGCGGATCGCAAGACAACCTCAAACGAGCTCGCATGAAGCAGCTCATCTCAGACCTGGAGAAAGAGATTCCACACATTCGCTCATCAATGCTGACGGCAACCGGTAACGTCGTCCCAACACATCTGCTCGATCACAGGCTATTCGACTTCCGAAAACTGAGCTCCGCTACAGGAGACGTGGCAGCGGAATTAGATCTCGCCGTCGGTCATACCGACGAGGAATTGCAACCGGCGTTGGTCCAACTCATGCAGATCAATGCGTGATCTCGAATCATGACACAAACTCGTGAGCTCGATTTCAGTGACTTTCCTCCCGGATCAGTCACTGAGTACACGACGCTGGTTTGTCTCGCATGTATCTTCGACATCTTCACCAGGCAGTTTGGCCTGGCTCCTCGTTCAGCCTATTCAGAGATCAAACGGTACGCGCCTTCGATCAAGGAGTTAACGTCCCGTACGGCCGTCCGTCCGTTCTTCGATAGCGAAGAGAAACATCCGCGCTGCCCTTACTGTGAAGCTGCAAAACGTTGGCACGCCCGACTCGACACGCATGCGATCGAGGGTGGCAAAACAACCGATGCGCCTCGACGCGCGTTGTCCAAGCAACTGCAAAAGAAAGGCGAACGCTTTCAATTGCTTGAGTTGAAATCGAACAGGCGGGAAGCATTCTTTGATTGGCTTGACACACTGCGAATCTCGTTGGATTTCTCAAAGCCTGAGTGGCTCATCGAATCGACGCGCGCCTACCTGGAGCGACGCGAACCTAAAACTAAGTGGGAGACTGTGTTGGCTGACTTGCGAGCGGTGCGACCGTCGTCTCGGATTTCAGAGGGCTGGGAACTGGATGGCAACCGGCTTTTCCTCGCGCCGGATCTCTACAATGAGGTGCTGTTGGTGCAGTACCTGGTCAGTCGTTCGCAGGAACACGGAGGACGGACGCTTGAAGGTCGGTTGACGCTGCTGGAGTTAATTCGCCGGATACGCCGCGGCGGTTATCTCAATTCACACGGGATTTCAACTACCGATCAGTTTGAAACACTGGACCAGCTTGTTGATAAGGTTGCAGGTAGCGGCAATCTGAAAGTCTATTACGTTGTCGATAGAAGAGGGTTTTTGGAGAAGGTGAAGGCGGTGTATGCGAGTTATGCGTAAAGACATTGCCGATTTTTGATTGAGATTTTAGAATGTTGATAGATCTAACGTGCCCTAACAATCTTCAATCAACAATCTAAAATCTAAAATCTAAAATGTCTTCACGGCTTAGGTTTGTATTTATCGATCAGTTGCTGCAGGCCTTCCGTCGAGTCCTTATGGCGAAACTTGTAATAGCTTGTTAGATCCGTTGTCAGCTGTTGCATCATCGCTTGGTGCTCTGGCTTACCGCTAGCCAACGCTACCGCATGAGCATAGGCATCAATGATTTGATCGATTAATCCCTCGAGCCTTTTCAGTGATGCTACTTTCTCGGCACCCTCCGGCATCGTTTTGTAATTCGTCGCCGCTTTCAGATAGTCGTTATTGATTACCATACCCAGGAGAGCGAAGGCCGCTGGATCATTGGGGCTGAGTGCCGCTGCCTTGGTTGCTTGCGTGTTCGCTTCGCTTAGATTCCCTTCGACAAGATTTAGAATCGCCGCCTGGTTATACAGTTGCGGCAAAAGGGCCTTGTGAGTGGACCAATTCGCCGCATCCATGTTCGCCGGTTTTTTATCAGCTTCAATCAACGCGATCGCTTTAATACTGGATTGAAGAGCGGGCTTTACGAACTTGCCGTTCTGTTTCTTCACTTCATTGGCGCCCGCAAACGCCAACTGCACGTGCGTGTGCACCTCATCAGGGTTCTTCGCAAAGATCACTCCACCGATACGAAATGCATCTTCGGAACGTCCTGCCGTAACGTAAGCATCCAGTAAGACGCCCAGGAGGTTTTCCTGTTCATCAGCGCCGGGAAAGATTTTTTGCGCTGCTTCTCCTAACGCTACTGCTTGTTGCGGGTCCTTAATTTTGGCAATTTCAGCGGCAGTGGTATCGGCCAGCTGAATTCGAATAGGTGTTTTGGGATACTTCTTGAGAAAGTCTTCTACCGCTTTGAGCTTCGCAGCCGGATCCGTCAGCGCATTGATTGCGTTAAGCGCCTTCGTTTCTCCCTCCGAGAGTTTTACTTCCGGCTTTTTCTCCTGGGCAACGGCATGAGCGGCGATGCACAGACAAAGGACGAAGCCAATAAAGGACGAGATAATTGTTTTGGTTTTCATGATAGTTATCGATCTAAGACCGGGGATCATGGGAAAGAAGATCATATTGCTTCAGAGCTGACAGAATACGCAAGGCGAAACAGATTACAGAATTAGCGGATTGCAACACAACAAAGGCAGAAGGCAGAAAGCGGAACGCGGCGTCTCAATCTTTTATTAATTCTATCCTGTCAATCCTGTTAATCCTGTCCAAGTTCTTCAGCAATCCAACTGTTCGCGTTTGTAGTGATGGGTGACGGGTCGACGCCGGCCGATGCCAATAGCGTTTCTCGAAATGATCAGTGTGGGTGGCAATTGGCGCCGCTTGAATTCATTCACCGGCGATTCCACGCGATTCAAGATGTCGTAGACCAACTCGCGCTCGTAACCCGCAGCAACGATGTCTTTCGGGGTCGCCTTCTGTTCAAAGTACAAGCGAAGAATTGGATCCAGGACGTCATACGGCGGTAACGACTGATCGTCAAACTGGTCAGGTGCGAGTTCAGCTGACGGTCGCTTCTCGATAATCGCGCGAGGAATGATCTCACGGGTGAAGTTCATCTCATTTGCCAGGGCGTACACTTCCGTTTTCAAAACATCGCCGATCACTGCGAGCCCTCCGTTAGTATCACCATACAACGTGCAGTAGCCGAGGGCGAGTTCCGATTTGTTTCCGGTGGAGAGAAGCAAACGACCTTCAGCGTTTGAGATCGTCATCAAGATGTTTCCCCGAAGGCGACTCTGTAGATTCTCCGCAGCGTGCGATGTAGTGTTGCGAGATGGCGCCGAGAGTTGTAGTTGATCGAGCAATGTAGAAAATGCGGACGTTATTGGATGCTCAATAATCTTCATACCCACGCGCTCTGCAAGTTCGACGGAATCGTTGATGCTCGAATGCGATGAATACGGAGACGGCATCATCACTGCCAACACGTTCTCAGCACCGATCGCTTCGCATGCCAGGGCTGCAACCACCGCCGAATCGATGCCGCCTGACAATCCCAGCACCGCGGTTTTGAAACCATTCTTGCGTGCGTAATCTCGAATGCCGAGCACGAGTGCTTGATGAACGGTCGCAGGGTCGTCGCCCGGCAGGCATCGTTCATCAGCTACATCGCAATCGAGATCGACAGTGCCAATGAACTCCTCAAACGGCGGGGCCTGGAGAATTATTTTGCCGCGACAGTCAGCGACAATACTCGCACCGTCAAAAATAATGCCGTCGTTACCACCGACGAGGTTCACAAAAACGATTGGTAGGTTAGCGGCCCTGGCGCGGTGCGACACCATAGCGCAACGCTGGGCCATCTTAGCTTTGTTGAAAGGCGAAGCATTGATCGACACGAGAATGTCAGCGCCCATCTCGATCAACTCGTCGGCAGGATCGTTTGTGTACAGCCGCTCTCGCCAAAATGTCTTGTCGTTCCAGAAGTCTTCGCAAACGGCGACACCGAGCTTTTGATCATGAAGCTGAAAAAGATGTCGTTCGGGAGCTGGTTGGAAGTAGCGAGGATCGTCAAACACATCGTACTCAGGCAGGAGCGTTTTATCAGCAAAGCCGATCAACTCTCGATTGCGAATGATCGCTGCTGAGTTAAATAAGCGGCGACCGGTACTGAGTCCCGACGGCCTGACGGTGCCGACGACAGCCGTGATTCCTTCTGTGGCAGCTATTATTTTTTCCAGCGGCCGCAATGCGCATCGTTCGACATCGCGATCGAGGAACCAATCAAGTGATGTGTAGCCCTGGATTGCAGTCTCGGGCAGCACAACCATGTCTGAGCGTTCGGTTTTGGCTTGTTCTATGGCTCGAATGATGCCGGCGGTGTTGGCCTCGAAGTCGCCGTTGATGGTGTTGATTTGGCCGATGGTGACGCGCATCTCTTTGAGCTTGGTGCTTTGTACTTTGTACTTACTAGATGGTGCACGTTAAAGGGAAGGTTGGCAAACGCTCCCCTTTGGAGTGGGTTGCCCGGCGCCGCTTTCCTCGGAACGTAGCGCGGAATTCTCGACGTAACAAGCGGCGGCAGGCCGCCGCACTCCAAAGACGCTTTACTGCGGATGAACTTTTTTGTTAGCAACCAATGACTGCCGTTGTACACTCGCGCAAGCTCAAAGTTCTAAAACACTTCCTGGAGGCTATCCCTTGAGACGCACTACTTATGCGGTTTTTATCCTGGCGTTGTCGTTCGCGCTGCTATCAATCACCTCACATGTCGCATCCGTTAACCATCAAGATCAACCTACGATCATGAAGGACACCGTGCAGGTAACAGCCTTTACGGTGAACGAATACAAAGGGAATTACGATTTTTGGAGTTGGCTTCCTATTACGCACTTCCGCGTGAATGGTCCGATTCCGAGCGGTGGGCAGCTCTATGTCGAATTCACAACGCCGACCGGTCCATGGGTAAAGTACGACTGTCGAACGGAAGAGACGCAGCCGGGATACTGGTGGCGAGCCGAATGTGGCGGCCGAGATATCGGCGAGGCTAAAGCGTCGACATATACGGGCGTAGTTAACTTCGTTATCAAACTTCGCAACGAGTTGGCAGGAACAGACTCCACTCTGTTCACGGGGAAAGCAAAAGTCGAGAAAGCGCACTCAAATGAAGCTGGACCTAAAGCGGTAAACAAGTGGGTTTACTTCATCAATCACGATTGGAACATGCCGATCGGATACGTGTGGCTTTCGCCCGACGATCTCCAGGGATGGAAGTTTCCAAACTTCTTTGTTGCATTCTGGGTTCGCGGCGACGCATACAAGTTCGACCCGCACGTTTTCTATCAGGGTAAAGAGATTGGACGGATATCGATCGATGGCACGATAGCCGGATCAGCTGGTTGCGAAGCGGAGGTCGAAAACAACACGACACATTACGTCGAAGAGTCGCTTCCGCAGAAAGCAAAGTGGGCTCGAGTTATTTGTAGTTTCCCGAACATCAAAGGTTCTGCCAAGGGCGCTGACAAGCCATCACCAATTCCCGGACAAGTGGGTGACATATTCGTTATCGCGGACAATCCGGGTGAGTATGAAGTCAAGGTGCTCAGAAACAATAAGCTGGCGAGATCGTTGAAGTTTACCGTTGCGGCCGGCGGTAGTTTCGATAACGGCATTGCAAAGAACAGCAAACTCGGACGCGATCGCGTGATCGTTCCGGTGCAGATCATCGGCGATCAGGATGGCGTTTGGGATCGAATGGCGTGGAAAGATGCGTTCTACGGAAACCCGTTAACCGGTTTCACCCCATTGCCTTAAGGGTCGCAGTTTTTGAGCCGCAGATTTTCACAGATAAACGCAGATCAGGAAAAGGAAAACAGAAAACCGCTAAGTCCCTGTTTAGTCTTT
>DATJKB010000355.1:0-15542 GCA_035491875.1 Pyrinomonadaceae bacterium
TTGGTCTATTCCGTCGCGGCTGACGAGATCATTCGCGTCGAGAACAATCGCGAATTACCTGAACGCGGTGCGGTACGTCTGGTCATGGAGGGAGGCGCATGAACTGCATCTGCGACGATTTTCGCTTTCCACCTGAGACCAGTATTTATGCCGGTCTAACCGAAATACCACGACAGGTTGGCACCTTCGCGGAATTTCGGCGTGCGCTGCTTCGGGCAATTTCAATTCGCACCACCGCTTCTCTTGAGAACCATCCGCTTTGGTCTTTGCGCTTTTTGATTGAGCGCGACCGCGACGGTTTGAGAGAAACGCTTGCGGCAATTGGCAACTGGCGCGGACGTCACCCCGAAGACTTTGGAATGATGCTGCTCGAGATGTGGGCCTACGTGTGCGATCTCACCTCGTTCTACGATGACGTTTTGGCCCACGAGTCGTATGTACGCACTGCGCGGCGACGCGAGTCGTTGAGAAAACTGGTCGCGCCGCTTGGTTATATTCCCCGCCCTGCTGTAGCTGCTTTGGCCGAACTCGCCGCCTTCGCGGATGGTCGTAAAGTCGTCAGTCTTCCAGTAGGTACTGCATTCAGGTCGGGAGCATTCGATGGAAATCCGCCGCAGGTGTTTGAACTCGACACCCTGACGACGATTCATCCGCTCTTGAATGAATGGACGTTTTTACCGGTTCGACCAACTACCTTTGGCTCAGCGAACACTTATCGCTCTACGTTTTTGTGTGAAGTCGGCACGGTATCGGCAGTGGAGGGCGATGTAGTTCTCGTCCGGATCCTCTCATCGATTTATGCAAGCACAGTTGTGACTGTCGCCCCCCACGAAGGCGCAGACCATCTAACGTACACAGCCGTGACCCTCGCGGACGCGCTTCCGGTTCCCGCGAATTTACCCGTCACTGATATCGAAATAAAGAAACCTGCAGGCCGCTCCTCGGTTTGGTCGCAAACCAGCGGTGGTTTTGGCGATGCGAGCGCCACACGCTCATTCTTGTGGACGGATTCACTCTCGCCATTCTTCCGCACCGGCGATGAAGTGATCGTTCAGGGTCCGAGCCTGCTCGCAGCAGCGTCAGTAACTGACGTTGTAATCCAGTCAGTGCAACTGCAGGCGGCTTCGACGTCGGAGATCAGAGATGGCGGCACCGCGCCCGGGACGTTAATCGCTCGAGTCCCAATTCCCGCAATCAACACAAAAACAACGAAGATCGTGATTGATCCGAAACTCTCGTTCGGCTCCGTACAAGCAGTGGAGTTGATTGTTCATCACTCGTTTGTCTCTGCGGGAACCGTCACCGTCGAATCACTCATCGAAATAGATCAAGCCGATCCTCTCAAGATCCGAACGCCACTCGACGTGCCTCGTGATTCAAATCTACCAGGTGAATTTGAACTCGAAGACATCAACGGTCTGGGCGTTCTTCGCCCCGGAGTTTTGAATTTCGCAAACGGCATCTTTTCTGTTCAGGGCGATCCATGGCCCATGTCTTTGGCTACACCAGTCAGACTGTTCGGCAACGTAATCCATACATCGCGCGGTGAAACGGTTAACGGTGAAGTGCTCGGGAGCGGAGATGGATCAATTGCCAATCAAAGTTTCACTTTGAAGAAGAGCCCGGTCACGTATCTTCCATCACCGTCTGAAAGCACACCTTCGGGGTTAACGAGCAGCTTGAAAGTCTACGTTGATGGATTGCTTTGGACCGAAGTGAAGAGCTTTTACGGTCAGAAGGAAGACGCGCAGATCTACGTCGTGCGTCAAAACGACAAAAATGAAAGCGTTGTCACGTTCGGAGATGGAGTACACGGAAAACGGCTCAACACGGGTTCATCAGTCGTTGGCTACTATCGACATGGCAGCGGCTCGAAGATGCCTCCGACCGATTCAATTACGCAGCTCGCAAAGCCTGCAAAAGGATTGAAGAGCGTTCGTTCGCCTGTTCAGCCTTACGGTGGCGCAGATGAAGAACCAGCCAACAGCTTGCAGAAATTTGCGCCGCGATCTGCTTTGCTGTTGGGCCGCGCTGTTTCGCTAGCCGACGTCGAAGCGGCCGCCGCGAGTTACGCCGGAGTACGCGCCGTCGCCGCTGAATGGCGTTGGAGTTCAGAACTTCAGGTTCCCGCCGCACACGTGTGGTATCTCGCAGACGGAGATCTCACTGCATTGATCCTTGGCTATCTGCGAGGTCTGACTCAGCCGAACACACCGATTCAAGTTGAACGTGCAGTTGCTTCCGTCGCAACGCTATCGATCCAACTAACTCACGATCCAAAACGATTTGAAGACGAGGTTCTATCCAGTGCGCGCACGGCGCTGATGGATGTTGAGGCAGGACTTTTAGCACCTGAACGACTGGGTATCGGCAAGCCATTGTTCCGCAGCCGGTTGTTTGAATTCCTGCTCAACCTTACCGGCGTCGTTTCAGTCACCGGACTGACTTTCAACTCAACACCGTTCAGCAATTACGGCGTCAAACCGCCCGCCGGCTATTACTTCGATTTCACTAACACATTGCTCCTGAATGGGAGGACAGAGTGATGGCTGTACACGATCATTTTGACCGTTACTACGCCGAGAAACTCTGGGCCATGCTCCCGGAGCATTATCGCGAACAAGATGGGTTGGCCGAACCTCAGGGAGTGCTGCGCGGGTTCATTGAAGTGCTCGCGCAACAAGCGGCGACCTTGCGTCGCAGCAACGATCGACTGTGGGACGATCAATTCATAGATCTCTGCGCCGATTGGGCCGTACCCTACATCGGTGAACTTGTCGCTACTCGACTGGTGTCAGCGCTCAATACGCGTGGACGTCGTGTCGACGTCGCAAAAACTATTTACTACCGTCGTCGCGCCGGCACGCCACGCATTCTTGAAGAGCTCATCGCCGACATCACCGGCTGGGAAGGGAAACTGGTCGAGGAGTTTCGCAGGCTCGGCCGCGCTCGACATGGATTAGATCCACGACCGGAACGTTACTCAGGTCTACTCACTGGCACGCCTCCCGGCGGCTGGGCGGATCTTCGCAGTGCACACGGTGCAGAAATCGCAGATTCGCCATTCGAGGAGTTTCATCATACGCCTGATGTTCGAAGACCCCGTGGGCGTGACGGCCGTTATGGAATCGCGAAGCTCGGGTTTCATCTCTACCGGCTAGTCTCAACACGTCTCGACGACATCACACCGCGACCTGGCCCATTGGCCGGCACATTTACGTTCGATCCATCCGGTCGGGACATACCTCTGTTTGCACGGCGTCATCGCACTGACGATCGAGAACGTTTTGACTGGGAAGAATGGATCTCCGCGAAAGAATGGGAAGTGCCCGCGCCGATCCGTTGCCGTCTCTTGAATCACGCCGAGTTTGATATCACCGAACAAGACCTGGCGCGGCTCAATACATTACTGACGTCGCCACCCATTTCATTGACGAACATACAGGCTGCCGTCGTCCTCGACTTGTTGCGACGGTTCCGCAATGAGCGCATTCCGAGCGAAGCGCGTCTATTCCAAATCTCCGCAGTCTTGCCGGTGCTGCAACGAAACGCATTGCGCAATCCAGTTGTGTGGTACCCGTTGCTGGTTGCTGCGTTGGTTGATGAATGTGGCAAGCGAGGGTTACTGCCGCTAGGTATTTATGCCTCAAACACAACGCCTACATCGACCGATGAAGATACTTCGGATGCGTCTGTCGTAGTGAAGACATTTCGCAATGATCTTGTTCCGACTCGTTTCGTGCCGGTTCCAAGAGAACTCATCGTTGCCGGCGATCTCAGAAACTTCACGGCGGTGGTTGGAGGCGTCGCAAAAGACTGGCTCATTGATCCACGTCGTGGCCGTTTACGTTGGGTCGGCGCCGGAGCAGCGCCACAGCCAATCGTTTCTTATCACTATGGTTTCTCTGGTCCAATCGGCGCAGGTGGTTATGACCGTGCGGAGTTTTTAACTGCGGCAGTTACGCGAACAATCAGCGGTGGTGGGGCAATTCAAACTGGGTTTCCGTTGAATCTAAATTTCCTACCGTCTGGATCGCAACCGCCTCCGCCTATCATCGGCGATGTTGCGGAGATCACTGACTCGGCAAACTACACACCGATTGACGATCGAAATGAGATCACGCAATTGGAGTTTCGTGCCGCTAATCGCAGACGTCCTTATCTGCAGCTAACCCACCACTGGCTGCTCGATACAACCCCGAATACGGAATCTGAGCTCACCATCGATGGATTGTGGATCGGCGCGACCGGGGCGTTCCAGATCAGGCTTCTCGGCGACTATGAGCTGGTAACACTCCGACACGTCACCCTCGACCCAGGTGGCACTGATGCCAGTGGCAATCCAATTCGTGCGGTTCCATTGAGCATTCGCGGCAACGTCGAAAGGCTTGTTATTGAGAATTCGATTGTTGGCCCGATTCGTGTCGACGGTGCAGGAGAACTGACGAACCTCGAAATTCGCGACTCGATAGTCGACGGTCAAAACTCGATCGAACCGGCGATCTCCGTTCCTGCGGGCAAGGTGTTCATGCAAAGGACGACAGTATTCGGCGAAGTTGAAGTCGAATGGCTCGACGCTTCCGAAGTGCTGATCACTGGCCTGGCGACAGTTACTAACACACAGGAAGGATGCTTCCGCTTTAGTGCAGTGCTCGAGCGTCGCGATCCTTTTGATCCAACTTCGACTCACAGTCGCGTGCCACATCCGTATGAATCGTATTTCGTACGCCAGTTCAACGCGACTTTCACATCAAGAATTTTTGGCCAACCTGGATATGCGCAGCTTGCCGAAAGCGCTCCCGAGTTCCTCAAGCGAGGTGCCGAAAACACTTCGGAAATCGGGGCGTTCAGCAGTCTGAAAAATCCCATCCTGTTCGACAGCCTGCGCGCGAAGGTCGAGGAGTTTGCCCCCTTCGGCCTTCTCCCTGTCTACATTTTTGAAACCTGATTCGAGGACTTATGCCAAACATCGACATCTCACGCGACGCTACCGATTTAAAAAAGCACTATGACCGTGTGCACATGCAGCAGGGTCGAGTGCTTACCGATGACGACTTCAACGAAGCCGAACGACTTGATGCTGAAGATGCGCGTCGCGTGCGCGTCGATGTGATTGGGCCGGCTGGGAGTCCTGACGACGGTTTTCGCTTGAAGATTGTTGGCGGCCAATTAGTTTTGAGTGCGGGCCAGTACTACGTTGGCGGACTTCGTCTGGAACTGGAGAATGACGAGCCCTTCAACTTGCAGAGAGACTGGTTGCAGCAGGGATCAGCGCCGAACGAGACGCTTACCGCGCCGGCTGGTCAGCAGTTTGATTTTGTTTGGCTCGATGTTTGGCAACAACCAGTATCGGGAGTTGAAGACAAAGAACTGCTGGAAGCTGCGTTGGGAGGTGCGGATACATCTGCGCGAATTCGCACGATGCGACGCGCACGCGTGTTGAGAAACATTGGTGATGTCGATTGCGCCGCAGCGTGGACGCAGTTACTGACAAATCTCGGAACGCTGGGAACCGTGAACGGTGATTTCGAGCTAGTTCCGAATGCAAAGTTGCTGGTCGAGCCCGACGGAACTGCAGGCACGGATGATCTTTGTTCGCCGCCGGTTAATGGCGGTTACCTCGGCGCGGAAAACCAGGCTATTCGTGTTCAGATTACAGGAGCGAACCAGTTCACGTGGGGATTCGATAATGGCGCACCTCTTTATCGAGTCAAACTTCTAGCAGACAACACGGGCGCTCTTCGTCGGATACAGATGCTTACTGTGCCGAAGGACCAGGCGCACTTTCCACTCGAAGGTCAACAGATAGAACTGTTGCCGTGGTCAGCGCTCCTTTCGAACGGACAAAAGAACGCAGAGCTTTCTGGTTTTCACAGCAAGGTGAGTGGCAGCTATAACCCTGACACGCAGGAACTGTTTATTGCGAATGCGCCCGGCAACGACACTGGCAGTCCAGTCATGCCGTTTGGTCAACGGTGGACCGCTCGCAGTGATGCGGCCGCGATCAGTAATGAAGATCCGCCAGAAGATACTTACTTCTACATGCGTGTCTGGAACCGCGGAGGCGACACCCAGTCACCTGCGACGATCAATTTCGTCGTCAATACGCCAGTATCGTTAGCCAACACTGGTCTGCAGGTAACCTTCAGCGGTCCTAATCTGCGCCAAAACGATTTTTGGATCATCGCTGCTCGACCAGAAACGCCGAACATCTTCGTTCCCTGGGAGCTAGGTGAGGGGACA
The DNA here is from genome assembly GCA_035491875.1 of Pyrinomonadaceae bacterium. Lineage (GTDB taxonomy): Bacteria > Acidobacteriota > Blastocatellia > Pyrinomonadales > Pyrinomonadaceae > PSRF01. Next base: position 6,244 of record DATJKB010000355.1, read on the forward strand.
GGTCGTTCACCACACGGCGTGCGACGCTGGATTGCACCGCTTGGAATTATTCATTGGCCTGGCAATCAGGGTCCGCTTGCAGTTGAAGACGATTGCCGGCCCACGTTCTTGCCATTGACGCGACTGAAAGGTTGCTGCACATACACTGTAGGCGATGGCACGCACAGTTTTGGAAACTTCGGCAGCATTCAAACTGCGGTGAATGCGCTTCCCCCAGCTGGTGGACAGATTTGTGTCCTCCCAGGCATCTACAACGAAAGCGTTCTTATCAATCAGCGCATTAGCATCAAGATTCATGGCTGTGGACCACGTTCGCGAGTCCAAGCCGTGACCCAGGGCAATACGCCTCTGCCTGCATTCATGATCTCAAACTCGACAGAGATTACAGTCGAAGACCTCGCGATCGAATCTGGACCACGCAGTGCCATACAAGTGAATAACGCCCGTCACGTGAACATCCTGCGTAATCTGATTCAAATGCGAGAGATCCAAACAGTGTGGCAGGCGATCTTCTCACGAGGCGACGACGTTCTGATTCAGGGCAACACAGTCGAGATCCGTCGAAACCAACCGATTCCGGTGACGATTCCTCCGGCTATCGGTCAGGCCCTTGCGCCAGCGGGCGTGAACACGCCAACTGTTCCGCCGGTTTACAGAGGTGACGTCGCGCGTGGTGGTATTCAAATCGCCGGTGGATCTGATCGAGTGAAGATTCTCGACAACATCATTCAGGGTGGCATCTGGAACGGCATCACTTTGGGAAGCCTTCGATTGATTGGTTCCAATGATCCTGACGACGTTCCGGATACTCCCGGTTCGGAAGACCCGTGCTTCCCCTGCAGGCCTCCGGACCTGACAGAGGAAGACGATCCAAACAACCCGAATGTGCGTTTTGAATCCGCGGGCGACTTGTACGAAATCAAGATCGGTCGTAATCGCATCACGGATATGGGGATCAATGGAATTAGCGTAGCTCGTTTTTGGAATCTTGCTCAACAGCCAGAGATGATCGGCGTTCACGGCTTACACATCTACGACAACTACATCACACGCTGCGTGTGGCGCAATCTGGCGCAGACTCCGCAGTCAATGATTCTCTTTATCGCATATGGCGGCATTGCGTTAGCGAAGGTAAGTGACCTGCGCATACTGCGAAACGAGATAGTGCTCAACGGCAACACTCACCTGCAAGCGATCTGTGGCGTATTTGCGATTATCGTTCAGGGGCTGCAATTGGACGACAATCGAATTGATGACAATGGACCAAGGACGGCGGAACCGGTCGCAAATGCTCAGATAGGAATACGCGGTGGCGTACACATCTGGGGCATCATGCCAATGATCGAACCTTCGTCATTTAGTTCGGATAACGCTCTGTCGTTCCTGCGACAACGCGGGCGGAACGCGGTTCCAACGGTGTTAATGCGCGACAACATCATCATTGCGCCGCTTGGCCGATCGGTCACGTTCTTCTCAGTCGGTCAGGTGGTCGTGGCGCGTAATCGATTGGTTACGCAAGGGACGACCGGGCGCGGGATGGATGTGCTCTGCACGACCGTCCTGATCGGAAACTTTGGACTCAGCAATGAGTGGACGCTTGGTCTGCTGTTGGCGCTTCTTCTTCTCATCATTAATCGTGACCTGGATAACCTCTGCGCGATTGCGATTGTGCTGGGTTTGATAGACCTGGAAGATCCGCCCGGATTTGCCCCACCGTTTATTCGCCGTTGGTCCACCGGCAAGACTTTGGTCAGCGAGAATCAGATCACGCTGGATGTGATCACCCAGCCTCAGGGTTTCGGAGGTCTCAGTTCAATTATGATTCTGTCGCTGGACGATCTGGGGTTTGTCGACAACCAATGTGAGATTTCGTCGACTAGTGTCTTTTTCTTCATCGACGCGTTTTTGTTCGGCAGCAGCGTCCGAGTCGCAGATAACCGGTTTTCAGAGACCTGGTTTCGCACCTGGCTTTCCGCTTGGTCGATTGGGCTGATGAATACAACAACAGACAACCAGTCGACGCATTGCATCCTGGCCACGGCATTGATTCCGACTCTGCGAATCTTTAGAGATAATCTCTTCTTAGTCGAGGCTTTCTGTCCAAGACTTTGTGGTGGTAGAGGCGCAAATGATCCGATTGGTTAGGTGATCTCTCGTCTGCTCCATTGGAGGAATAATCATGGCATCCAAAAACTCATTCTCTGGACTCTTTGGGTCGGCGCGATCACCGGAAGAGATACGGCGACGATTCATCGAGGCACCGCTTGACGCCAGTGCTCCGGCAGCTTTGGCATCTGCGCTTGAGATCGCAAGCGTACTTACCAAACTTCCGGACGTATTCATCGCCTCACAAAAGAAGGAACTCGAGCGACTGAGAGCAACGGCCGGCGAAAATGATCCACGTGCGAACGCGCTGCAAGCTTCGATCGAAGAGGCCGAGGAATTAACGTCGACTGCTCAGAAAGGTCAGGCTCGTGTGCAACGAGTTGCTGCTGCGGCTGCCGCCGGCCAAAAAGTCTTCCATGGGTTTGTTTCGGCTCCTGGACTAGAGCCTGTGGCCGGACTCACAGTTCGTTTGACTGAACGCAAAGCAGGTGGTGCAACTGGAAGCGCGACGACGGACGAGGATGGCTACTTTAGTATGCCTCTTGGCCCAAAAGAATATGGGACGACCGGCACAAAGAGTCGAGACTTCAGTTTGTCACAGCAAATTAATCGGTTGATGGAACCTCGCGCGGTGAATCTAAATGCAAGCGCCGATACCGCTGCCACGGCAGCTGCCGCACAACAGACCGAGGAAAGTACGGTGCAGATCTTCCACAAGAATAAATTGCTTCATGAAGATCCAGTTCCAGTAGATTTGAGCGGCGGCTCTGTCTACCGAGAGTATGTAATCAACAAAGACGATTCAGCCGCTGAAGACTTCAGCGAGTTTGTGTGGCGGAAGAAATCGTAGACTGTAGATTGTTGATTGATTCAAGCTCCCAGACAAGCGGCAAGCAAATGTCCGATATGCTTTATTAGCTTGTCGTCGACGTTCCCAACACTCAACGCCATTGAAAAGGGACAACGATCGAAGCGCGCAACGAATGTCCGATATGCTTCAGCTTGTCGTTGAGGTTCCTTACACTCAACGAACATCGAAATCGGATATTTGTTAGCGTATCGATCGCTGCCCGCTCCACTCGCGTTGAGTGTAGTGAGCGTCGACGACAAGCTGAAGCGTATCGGACATTTGTCGAGCGCTCTCAAAGTTCGCCGATTTCGATGGTTGAGTGTAGGACCGTCGACGACAAGCTGAAGCAAATCGGACATTTGTCGAGCGCTCTCAAAGTTCGCCGATTTCGATGTTGTTGAGTGTAGGGACCGTCGACGACAAGCTGAAGCGTATCGGACATTTGTCGAGCGCTCTCAACGTTAGCGATTTCGATGTTGTTGAGAGTAGGGAGCGTCGACGACAAGCTGAAGCGTATCGGACATTCGTTGAGCGCTTCGAACATTGCCTTTTCACTCGCGTTTGAAATTAATCGGCAATCGGCAATCAACAATCGGCAAGGTTTTGTGGAACTCAAAATGCTTTCCTCTAATCCATCGTGACAAAAGCTAAGAGGAATCTGCCGTGGTGGCTGGAGTCCGGAAATGAGATCTGTCCGGCATGCAGTCACACGTACGTATATGAGACGGAATACCGGTGCGTCGCCTGCGATGGGCCGTTGTGTCCGATCTGCGTCGAGTACACCACCGCGCTCGAAATTTATTGTCCGACGTCAGACTGTGCTCACGCGCAAATCGAGGATTAGACAATGTCAGCAAGAGCAATCTGGAAAGGAAATCTCAAGCTCAACTCGACGAAGATCCCGGTAAAGCTCTACTCCGCCGTTCAGGATCGCACCATTAGGTTCCATATCCTGGACGACAAGGCAAAACAACGCGTGAAGCAACACATGATCAATCCCGACAGCGGCGACGAAGTTCCAAACGAAGAAGTGCGCAAGGGATTCGAAGTTGAGCCAGGCACCTTTGTGATTCTCGAGGAGGAGGATCTCGAAAAGCTTGTTCCAGAAAGCTCGCGCGATGTCGAAATTAAAAAGTTCGTTCCTGCGACTGCTATTCCGCCGGAGTATTACGATCGACCTTACTACCTTGGGCCTGATGGAGATCAATCGTCGTATTTTGCGCTCGCCGAAGCTTTGAAAAATCAGGAAAAGGAAGGCATTGCCAACTGGGTAATGCGCAAACAGTCGTATACGGGGGCACTGCGTGCTGAAGGCGACTATCTCTTGTTGTGCACATTGCGCAGTGCCGACGAAGTATTGTCGGCCGACGATTTGCCTAAGCCCGCGGGCCGTGCGCCTGACAAAAAGGAATTGGCGATGGCCAAACAGTTAGTCGAACTTCTGAAAGGCGACTTCGATCCCAAAGAGTTCAAAGATGAATACCGGCAGCGCGTGATGGAATTTGTCGAGAAAAAAGCAAAAGGTCACAAGCCGCGACTGAAACTAGTGAAGTCGAAACCAAAGTCCGCATCGCTCGACAAGGTACTTTCGAAGAGTATCGAAAGGTTAAAGAAGGAGAAGCGCAGTGCCTAGCGCTCGCCGAAAAACAACGACTGATGAAGAAGAGCCGCGCGGTGCGCGACCCTTTTGGTCTGGCACGTTGACCTTTGGCCTTGTCAGCGTTCCGGTCGATCTATATCCAGGCAATCGCAACAACCGTATTTCGTTGCGCATGCTCGGACCCGACGGTGTGCCGCTTTCGCGGCGGTATTACTCGCAAAAGACGGAAAAGGATCTCGATAACGACGACATGCTTCGCGGCTACGAAATCGAGAAAGATAAATTTGTAGTTGTTACGGACGAGGAACTGGAACGGCTGGCCCCAGAGCAAAGTCGCGACATCGATTTGCGGAGCTTTGTGCCGTTGGAACAGATCCCGCCGATTTATTTCGACCGTTCATACTTCCTGGTGCCCTCGAGTGGTTCAGAAAAGGCGTACAAGTTACTCGCCGAAACGATGAAGAACAGTAAGCTCGCGGGATTGGCGACCTTTGTTATGCGTGGCAAGGAATATCTGGTCGCAATCTTCCCGGAAAATGGAATTCTGCGGGCGGAGACGATGAGGTTTGCTGACGAGATCCGCACGCCGAAAGAGGTTGGTCTGCCCGAGGAAAAGAAAGTGCCGGCCGCTGCGGTGAAGAAGTTGGAGACGATCATTAAGAAGCATTCGAGCAATCAGTTCTCGCTCAAGACACTGAAGGACGAGCGCGCGGAGAACCTGCGAAAGCTAATTGCGAAGAAGAAGGCGAGCAAAAAGAACGTCGTTCACGTTGAAGTACCCGAACGCGAAGAAGGCAAGGTTGTTGATCTGCTGGAAGTGCTGAAGAAGAGTTTGGCCGGTAAGAAGAAAGCCGCGTAAGAAAACCCAAATCATTTGCCATACATCGTTTGCCATTTTCCATTTGTCATTTGAGAAACAAGCCTCAGATTCACACAGGTACAGGAAAACAGCCGCAGATTCACACAGATAAACAGATCAGAAATTAAAGAGAGCGACCAGGCGTCCTTTCTTATATTCCGTTCTGATCTGTGTTATCTGTGTGAATCTGCGGCTGTTTTCTTTTACCTGCGTGATATAGGACCAATTTACAGGTTTGATATGCGAACCCCTTGACCAACAGCCTTCGACGGCTCCGGAGTAAAGTCTTCGCCTGGATTAATGAACTGATCAAGCTCGAGGTTGTACTGCTTGTCGTAAAGCTGTTTGTATCTTCCGCCCGCCGCTATTAGTTCCTCGTGAGTTCCTCGTTCAACTATTTCGCCTGCCTCAAGCACAAGAATCTGATCGGCGCTGCGAATAGTCGATAACCGGTGTGCGATCACAAATGTCGTGCGGCCACGTCGGAGTTTTCGCAGTCCATCCTGAATCATCGCTTCGCTTTCACTATCGAGCGATGACGTGGCTTCATCGAGAATCAACAATTTCGGATCCGCAAGAATCGCGCGAGCGATTGCGATCCGTTGTCGTTGCCCGCCTGACAGTTTCACTCCGCGTTCCCCGACAATCGTGTCGTACCCTTTTTCAAACTTCTCGACGAACTCCGCAACGTGAGCGATACGGCTGACGGCTTCAATTTCGGCCCGCGTCGCGTCAGGCTTTGAAAAGCTGATGTTCTCGGCGACTGTCCCATCAAAAAGAAAGTTGTCTTGCATGACAACGCCGAGATAAGAACGGAAGTCGCGCAGGCGAAGACTTTGCAAATCCTGGCCATCAATGCGAATCATGCCTGACAGGGGTTTATTGAAATTCATTACGAGACTGATCAGCGTGCTCTTTCCTGAGCCACTTGATCCAACCAGCGCTGTCGTTGAACCCGCTGCGGCGCTGAAAGAAATATGCTTCAACACACGCGCGTCTTTGTTGTATTCGAAAGACACGTCTTGAAATTCGACTTCGCCTTGCACGTCGGGCAGCGGATCTCGTCTGACATCTTCTTCGTCTTCTGTCGCCATGCTCATCACTTCGCGGATGCGATCGAGGCCGGCGAAAGCCTCAGTTATTTGTGTTCCGATCGATGCAAACGAAATCATAGGCATCGCCATCAGCCCCGTGAACAACACGTACATGAAGAGATCGCCGATAGTCATCGCACCGCTTACGACAGACGGTCCACCCACCATGATGATGACGACGCCGACAGTACCGACCACCAGCGACGAAAATGCTGTTGTGGCTGAAACGCCGGTCATTGATTTGGCGATGTTACGGAATAGTTTGTGTGCGCCGCGCGCAAAGGTGAGTTGTTCACGTTTCTCGGCTGTGTAGGCCTTAACGACGCGTATGCCTCCGAGCGATTCGGTTAGACGTCCGGTTAATGCCGCGACAATCGCACCGCGCTCACGAAACAGCGGACGCAAGCGAGAGAACGCAAAAGCTAGTGCGCCGCCAAAAGCGCCGAGCACAATGACCACCACTGCAGTAAGTCGCCAGTTAAGCCAAAACAGGACAAATAGAGCTACACCCGCAGTTATGATGCTGCCCGCCAGCTGAACCAAACCGGTGCCGACGAGATTCCTAATACCATCAGCATCGTTCATGATGCGGGAGATCAGTTGCCCCGTTTGGGTTGAATCGAAATAGCTGACAGGCAGTCGCGAGATTTGTGCCTGCACCCTCTTGCGCATCTCGGTAATTGCGCGCTGGGCAGCCACACCGAGAACCTGCGATAAGCTAAACGACGTTAACGCCTGAACGACGGTGGCGATTGCGGCGGCAACAGCGATTTTCCAAAGCAAATCTGTGCGACCTTGTACGATCACTGAGTCGATCAAGTACTTCGTTGACGCAGGCAGAACAAGACCCATCGCCTGGTTGATGATCATCAATACGGCGCCGAGTGCTAGACGTTTGCGATGCGCCCAAATGAGATCACGCGCTTCCGCCCACGCTGACGACCACTGAATCTTCTTCTTCTGTTCAGCCATTTAAAATTGGATTGACGATTGTAGATTTTTGATTGTTGATTGGAAAAACCATCAATCGTCAATCAACAATCATCAATCTACAATCATCAATCTACAATCACTCCAGTGTCTTCGCAGCTTCCACGATCTGCTCAGGTCGCGCCCGCACCCAATAGTTTTCCGTCATGTTTACCCACCTGACAACTCCTGCTGAATCGATCAGGAATTCAGCAGGCCTGGAGATGTCTCTGCCTCCCTCACCAGCTCCCGCGTGGACCAGATCGTAGCGACGAATCACTTCAGCATTAGGATCAGAAAGAAAAGTGAAGGTATAGCCCGACTGTTCGCGCAGATCGCGTGACTCCTTTGGTGAGTCGACACTGATCGCGACTGGCCGGATTCCCATTTTCTCAATTGTCGGCAAATTATTCTGAATACCCCGAAACTCGGAGTTACATAACGGTCACCAGTAACCTCGATAAAAAACCAGCAGCACGCCTTTCGGTTTTGTTCCATTGATCGGAGTTGAGAGTAATTCGGAGAGCATGACCTGCTTTTCCGAAGTGTCAGACAGCGTGAAATCCGGGGCCTTCTGTCCAACTAGCGGTGCGCCACGCGACGGGGGCAATTGCTTTGCGAGGATGAAGAACGACCACAGGAATAATCCGATAGCTGCCACGCTTAGAGTGGTCAGCACACAAGCCATTACCTTGGCTATCTTCGAACGGCCGCGTTGGAACGCGCGCTTAAGGCCGATAACAAGCAGAACAATCGCCAACGCGACCAGGAGCAGGTTGGGCCAGGGAAAGTCGCGCGTCGATGGATACCGCACGAAGAACAATGGAAAGCTGAGCAACCCGCCGAATGTCAGGAGAAACCCCGCCCAGATCTGCCAGTTAAATCTCTTCATGATTCGTTACAATCTCCGCAGCGGCATCAGTGGCCGCAGTCGATCTTCACGCAGAAACAACCCACCCCAAACAAGGATTCCTATTATTATCTGGGAGTAGACAGGTTCACCGATTCGCCAGTGGGTAAGGATTGCTCCACCTAAATAACCAGTCAGCAGAATCGCTCCAATCACGGCCGTTTGCGGAATGAGATAGATAACGACGCACGCCAGCTCGAGAATTCCAAGCGGCAGCATCATACGTTCCGGCAATCCGAGATGCGCTAACCCTTCCTTAAGCTGGGGGCCATCGAGAAATTTAATTGTTGCGCTGGAGATAAACACGAGGCCAATCAGGATCGAGATTACTCGACCAACCCACATTAGTTTTTTGCTAGCCACAGATCTCCTCCTATTGAGTTAGTGTTCAAGCAAAACTCTTATCGTCAGCCGATGGTCCATACACCGCAGGCACCGGCAAATCATTCATTCGCAAGTAAACTCCCAACTGTGCACGATGATGCGACAGGTGCATGAACGTGTCACGGATCACCTTATACCGAAGGTCTTCGCTCACTACCTTGCCACTTACCAGCAATCGCCAGGGCTTCATCAGATGGGCGGCGTTTGTGTTTTTCAGGGCCTCGCGTGACTGTGCGACTCCTTCATCCATGGCCGCGATCAATTCACTGGCGTTGCGCAATGGGCGCGTGTCGACATTCGACTTTCCGTCCGGCGGATTCAGATCCAACTCATCTTTGTTAATGATCAGTCCGATCCACGATGGTAGCCGGGCGACGAGCATTGTCAGGTAGCCAAGCGGCATCGACTTATCGTGCGGCTTCCAATCGTCGCGGCCTTCAGGCACTTTTTCCAATGTCCTGCGCGTGCGATCGGCTTCAGTCTCGAGTTGTTCCAAGAACAGTTCCGTAAACTCCATAAGACAGACT
>DATJKB010000356.1:0-3039 GCA_035491875.1 Pyrinomonadaceae bacterium
GAACGCCTCGAAAAATGATAAGGACGCGAAACCGAATGCGGACGATCCCGTCGTGCGGTTAAAGGGACTTGAGAAAGAAGTTGGATCAACGCTGTCTGAAGTAAATGATATCCGGTCCAAGAATGATCGCTCGGAGAAATACGATCCAACCGCTATTGATCGTCTTGAAGCCACCGTCACGGAGTTAACTGGCCGTGTCGAAAGTGGTTTACAAGCAACAGCGAGTGCGAGAACCGGCGCCGCGGCCACCGCTACCGCCACGAAGAAAAAGAAGAAAGGCAAATTCCTTGGGATCTTTGGCGGCGGTGGTGACGATAAGTACGCAGATCTCACAGGCGCCGCAGTAGCTGGGCGCGATCGAGTGCTATTCGAAGAAGCTGCGAAAGAAGTTCGAAAAGGACGCTTCGATACTGGTCGATTGCTGTTTTCCACGATCATCAACACTTATCCGGATTCCCCATTCCTTGCGTTAGCCAAACTCGCGATTGCGGATTCATTCTTTTTGGAAGGCACGACTAGTGCTTTGATACAGGCTGCACAAGGATATCAGGACTGGTTGACGTTCTTCCCCACAGACCCGCTTGCGGACGACGCTATGTTGAAAGTGGCCGAAGCTGAAATGCGGCAGATGGGTCTTTCAGATCGTGATATTACCCATGCTCGCAAAGCGGAGCAGCGACTGAAGGTGCTATTGCAGCAGTTTCCAAAGAGCGTACTACGACCGGTTGTTGAATCGCGCCTGCAAGAAGTTCAGGAAAACCTCGCGATGCATAACCTGGCAATCGCACGATACTACTGGGATGTTAAATACAAAACCCAAAAGGGCGGTTTGAAAGGCGCTCAGTCACGATTGAAAGAGGTTGTTGATAAGTACCCATGCTTCTCATACAACGACGAGGTACTTTATCGACTCGCATCCACTTATCAAGCGGAGGAAGAACCCGACGAAGCTGCGAAGTACTATCAGCAGATCATCATCGGTTTTCCCGAGAGCGAGTACAACGAAAAAGCTCGCGAGCAACTGAATATTATTGGCGCGCCGATTCCCGAGAAATCTACTCCCAATCCATGCACCCGACGCGATAAGACAGGATTGATTGGAGGTTTCTGGCAACAGGTGTCAGGCCGTGCTGATGTTACGGTCGATAAGGATGGAATTCTGATCAGCAAGGACAGTAAAGAGGGCAACGACCTGATCGACGAAGCGATCAAATACAACGGTTCGCTGCCGACAAACGTGACCCCGCGCACGCCGGTGCAACGCTCAAATCGTCCACAAGCAACTCCGGCAAAAACGCAAGGTACAGGTAACGGTGCGGCAGCTGCAGCACCTTCGCCCACTCCTCCTGGGGCCCGACCATAAGTAGGTTATTGGTGAATCAAAAGGGCCCGAGCGATACGGATGCTCGGGCCTTTTTCATTTCACTTTCAGCGCAACGCTGGTATTTTGAGTACAGCAAACCTAACGGGATGGTCCACTAGACTGAGTTCCTCAACAGAAAACTGGCAAGCCGAACTTACTCGGAGACATAAAGCAGCAGTCACCACAGTGGCTGGTCTCATCGTCGGTACAATCCTTCTCAGTGTGGTTGCGTATCTCGGCCGCGAATATTTTCGTCAACAGTCGAACCCGTCTCTCGATATCGCTTCGAGAATTACCATACTGATCCTCGGACTTGGCTCGATTGCGTGGCGACGAACAAAATTTGCGACGCTTCGGCTTCAGGACATCGGCGCGTTACAAGGCGCGGCAGGTTTGACTCGAACTCTCGAGAAGACCACTCTGCAACTTGCTTTAATCGCGGCGGCGGTCGTAGTCATCGGGTTTATAAGCACACTGCTGACGGGAAATGAGTTCTATACGTACACTGGAGGCGCGGTAGGCCTGGTGGTGCTGCTGTATTGCTATCCGACTAAACGGTCGTGGATTAGAACCGTGCAGCGTTTCGCTGGTGACCCGGGCCCGCCCCCACCACCTTCAGACCTCGGAAATTAGGCCTTTTAAGAAAACGGTTGATCTGGTTTTGGCCGTTTTGCTAACCTGACAAGCGAAGAACGACGCGCCGGCCCCGGCGTAATTGACACTTAACGAACCCTCCTCAAGGTCCAACCGCTTCCTTCTGAAGCAGAGATAAATTTCATGCCTGCACCGAGCGTTGCTCGTTTGGGATTGCTGTCTTTTACTCCCCTTACACTCCTTGCACTTCTTGTAATCCTGAGTAGCAGTCAATTCGTCTACACACAAACCAGTGAAGGCCGACCGGTCGCGCGATTGGTTTCCACTTCAGTCGACAGTTCCAGACCACGTCGCGCTAGTGACGTTAGAGAGTCTGTGAGCGTGCCTGCGTTATCTCCAGCACTGGCCGACGCAAATGCAATGGAGCGTCGAGCCTTCGAGCAGACAAACATTGTTCGTGCTCAACATGGACTGCCAGCGTTCGTTTGGGATCCTGTGTTATGTCGTTTAGCGCGCGATCATTCTGCGAACATGGCGCGACTCGGATTCTTTGCTCACGCGACGCCGGAAGGCCTGCGTCTTAAAGATCGCGCACGTGCGGCCGATATTCGCTATCAAGCGATTGCGGAGAACATCGCTTACAACATGGGCTACGACGATCCGGGCGCCTTTGCCGTCGAACGATGGATGATTTCGCCAGGCCATCGAGCAAACATCCTTTACGCCGGATTTACGTCGATGGCCGTGGGTACGTTTGTCGCGGCAGACGGATCAGTTTACCTGACGCAAACATTCATAACGCGCTGAGCTCCAATCCGAGCATCGGACCTATTGTTTTGGCCCGATGATTGGACCATCTCCGATGACGAAATAACCTGGCGGTGGCGCGCCATTATTAGCTTCGCAGAATGACTTCGCCGCCGCAGCTTGCTGATCGACATCCCCCTTCTTTTTTCTCGGAACGACAACCGTGTGACAGCCCTTGCTTGTGTTGCCTGACGTGTCTGTAGCCGTTACCACGATTAGATAAACTCGACCATCTTCACTTTCAACTCTTTCAGCTCTTAGCTGCAGAGTGCCGA
>DATJKB010000357.1:0-2791 GCA_035491875.1 Pyrinomonadaceae bacterium
AAAGCCCTCCTCATCATGATCGAAGAAATGGCCGAGCATCTCGCTGACGATGAGAGACGCGAGATCGGTGCACAAGCAAACCAGCTACTCGCAAACTCTCAACAGTATGCCACGCGCGAACGTCTGCGTAGGTGCCTCGACATCATTGCCGAAGCCCACACTAAATACGAAGCACAGCGGGAACAGCAAATACACGCGGAGAAAATGGCGGCACTCGGTGAACTCTCATTCGGCGTTGCCCACAACGTTAATAACACCCTCACCGGCATCCTGGGCCGAGCTCAGCTGCTTCTCCGAAACAGTGCCGACGCTTCCAAGATTGAATCCGGGCTCGAGCTAATCATTAAGAGCGCTGAAGATGGCGCTCACATTATCCGGCGAATTCAAGACTTCGCTCGTAAGCGACCAAGCCGCGAATTTGAAATCATCCCGGTCGCGGAGTTGCTGAAGGACGCATGTGAACTAACGCGGCCGCGTTGGGAAGGACGTTCAGATTTTGCGCCGATTCGATTTGCACTTCACGCCGATTCAAGAGCTCACATCCAAGGCGATCCCGTCGAGCTCCGCGAAGTTCTGGTGAACATGATCTACAACGCGGTTGACGCGATGCCATCCGGCGGCGAGGTCCGTCTCGGTACGATCGAAACGCGCGAGCATGTGATCCTGACGATTGGCGATACAGGCACCGGAATGGGACCCGAAGTGAAATCTCGCCTCTTCGATCCGTTCTTCTCGACCAAGGGTCGCAAAGGCACAGGCATGGGACTCGCGGTAAGTTTCGGTATCATCCGACGTCACGAGGGATCGATCGACGTCGACAGCGAGCCAGGTCGCGGAACCACGTTCAAGATTTCATTACCGAGAGTTGCTAACACGCCATCACGAATTGCGGATCGAAAGATCCTTGTCGAGACTGCTGCACAACACGATAAGGTTCGCGTGCTAGTGGTCGACGACGAGACACCTGTTCGCGACGTATTGATCGAAGCGCTGGAGGCTGAGGGCTGCGAAGTCTTATCAGCGCAAAGCGGTGACATCGCACTCGCGCTCTACGATCAGAATCAGGATTCGATTGATGCCGTATTCACTGATATCGGAATGCCGGAAATGAGTGGCTGGGAATTGGTGCGAGAAATTCGCGCGCGGTCGCGTACAGTTCCGCTTGCTATTGTCAGCGGGTGGGCCGACGCAATCAGCGTCGACGTGCGCAATTCTGTGAAGGCCGACTGGGTTATAGCCAAGCCTTTCGACATCGACAAGATCTCAGGAATCGCTCAACAGATAGCAGGGCGCAAAGTAAGGTAGCTCTTACCTGCCTAATCAAATGTATCCCAGGTGCTGACGCAGCACCGTACCGAGCTCGTCCAGGTCGAGCGGTTTCATGAGATAGTCATTGCAACCTGCTTCAATGGCTGCTTCTTTCATCCCATAAGTATCGAACGCTGTGATAGCTACTATTGGTACTGACGCGTACTTGGCTCGATACTGACGAATACGCTCCGTTGTCGTTAGGCCATCCAGATGTGGCATGTTGAGATCCATTATTATGAGATCTGGTAAATAATTGCCGACTTTCTCCAACGCTTCAACCCCATTACGAGCTTCGATTGGTGCATAACCTTCGCCATGCAACATACGCGTTAGCATTGCGCGGGTCTCGTCAGAGTCTTCGACCACTAACACACTCTTGGTCATTGTTCTTGTCCGCGGGAATCTTATTCATTCAGAGGGGAAGCAGGGGTTAGGGTCAAGATTAAGACCGTTGGAGGGAAACGTCAAACGCTCTGTGGATTTTCAAGCAGATAATCGGCGGGATTTAGGCGCTGGCGCTTAAGTCGTGACGCTCGAGTTTGAGATAAAGACCACGTCTTGTGAGGCCGAGTTCACGTGCGGCTCGGGAAATGTTTCCGCCGTGCCGTCGCATTGCATCCGCGATCATACGTCGTTCAACCTCTGCAAGAGCATCGGCTAGTGTGCCGGTAGTTTGAATGCTGCCGGCGGGAAGGGTTGCGATTGATGCGCCGGAAGGCGCTGTCGGAGAAGAAGTCCTTTGCAGTTCCGGTGATAGTTGTTCGGGAGTAATCAATGCGCCATCTTCAGCGCGTGCCACGACGCGTTGTATCTCGTTGCAAAGCTGACGAACGTTTCCGGGCCAGTTGCTTACCATTAACAGATCGACTGCTGGTGGTGTGATCTGGATGTCCTTGCGACCAAACTTTGCTGAATAGTGATTGATGTAGTAGTTAACGATCGTTGGGATTTCTGAACGACGTTCGCGCAACGGCGGAACACGTAAACGAATGACGTTTAATCTGTAGTAGAGATCCTCACGAAAACGACCCTGCGCGACCATCTCTTCGAGATCGGTGTTCGTTGCCGCAATGATTCGTACGTCCACCTTAGCCGGACGTTGTTCGCCGAGCGCCTGGATTTCGCCCTCCTGCAAAAACCGGAGAAGCTTTGGCTGAACATCCAGCGGCAGATCCCCAATTTCATCCAGGAACAAAGTGCCGCCGGCCGCGGTACGAATGACGCCCTGTGAATCCGACACTGCTCCGGTGAAAGCACCGCGCCGATAACCAAACAAATACCCTTCTGATAATTCTTTTGGGACGGCCGTACAATTAAACGGCACGAAGACCTTCGCACGACGTGATGAAATTGCGTGAATGGCCCTCGCAACAAGTTCTTTGCCAGTTCCCGACTCGCCTGTGACCAAGACTGTCACGTCGGATGATCGAATCTTGTGAACCTCTTCTACAAGCTGCGTCATCGCCGGACTTGAATGGAT
>DATJKB010000358.1:0-8898 GCA_035491875.1 Pyrinomonadaceae bacterium
ACATCCGCGCGCGCATCCAGCTCTTCATCGGACCATTGTTCTGGTGCCATGTAATAAGGCGATCCCATCAAGCCAGTGGTCTGTGCTTGCACAAACGACCCGAGTAGTTCCCCTGATTTGATCTTCGCAAGTCCGAAATCAAGGATCTTCACAGCGTGCGCGATGTCCACGTTGTCTTCCACCATCACATTCAGTGGCTTCAAGTCACGATGAATAATGTTCTGCCGGTGAGCGGCACCAACTCCCGCAGCAAGAGCCGCGATGAATTCCCAGGCTCGCTCAACGGGCATTGGACCTTCTTGTTGCAGGATCTCGTGAAGCGACGTGCCCCGGATGAATTCCATCACGAGAAACGGCATCTTCCCCTCGACCACGCCGAAGTCAGTTACAGAGATTACGTTTTGATGCCGAATAGCAGCCGCGGCCAATGCTTCCTGACGAAAACGCGTCGCGAGCATCGGATCGTTCCCCACGAGATCAGGGAGGATAACTTTGATGGCGTGAAGTGTTTTGAGATATGCGTGGCGCCCCTTGAAGACCACGCCCATGCCACCTTGACCCAAACGGCGTTCGAGAAGATATCGGCCATC
The DNA here is from genome assembly GCA_035491875.1 of Pyrinomonadaceae bacterium. Lineage (GTDB taxonomy): Bacteria > Acidobacteriota > Blastocatellia > Pyrinomonadales > Pyrinomonadaceae > PSRF01. The sequence continues at coordinate 591 of DATJKB010000358.1, forward strand.
GAGCGTGGGTTCGCCGAGCAGCGTAGTCATTGCCACATTCCCATCGTCAGGACAGTTAGCGGTCTGATCTGGGAAGCAGCGCTTACAGGTGGGGCATTCCTTCATCGCGGGGAATGATAACCTAAGATGAAGTCTTGGTGGTCGATACGAGTTGCTCCTGGTTCGACAGATGCCACGGGCTTGTCCCGTGGAGTCTTCACGCTCGCAGCTAAGAGAAAGGCAGAGAATACCTCGAGATGCCACGCGCTTGTCGCGTGGAATCTCACGTTTACTGGCCCAGAAACGTGAACCTCCACGGCGCAAGGCCGTGGCATCCATCGTTTTCGTTCACCTGAGAAGTAGCTGCAAACATGAAGTACCACGGGACAAGCCCGTGGTATCGTTCGACTCTGGACGCAAAGCCATTCGCGGTACGTTACCTAATCACGACATTCACTAAACGTCGCGGAACAACAATCACCTTCACAACCTGTTTGCCGTCGACGAGCGCACGAATCTTCTCGTCAGCCAAAGCCGCTGTCCGAAGTTCATCTTCAGAGATGTCAGGCGAAGCGATCACGCGCGAACGCAGTTTTCCATTAACCTGAATCGGAATTTCCAACTCCTCGCTAGCAGCAAGTTCGGCGTCAGCGATGGGCCAATCTGCTTTTAGTCCGCCAGGATGTCCGAGCGTCTCCCACATTTCTTCGGCGACGTGTGGACTGAAAGGAGCAAGCATTACGACCAAACCTTCCAGTGCCTCACGAACTACAAAAACATGCGCCCCTGTGGCCGAAACCGGATCGGCGTTGAAATCGCTCAACTGATTGAAGAGTTCCATCAACGCGGCGACGCTGGTGTTGAGATGCAACTGGTCGAAGTCGCTGGTTATCTTCGCAATTGTTTGATGCGTCTTTCGTCTGAGCGCACGAGCATCGGGGCCCAAATCAGAGATGTCTGCTTCGCGCGGTTCGTTAGTCAAACGTTCCTGCCACCGCCAAACCATCGTATATACACGTCGCAGGAATCTGACGGCGCCTTCGATACCGCTTTCAGACCAGCGCAACTCGTTTTCGACTGGCGCAGCAAACAGCACAAACAACCGGGCAGCATCAGCGCCGAAGGCGGCGATCATTTCGTCAGGATCGACACCGTTGCCTAAACTCTTCGACATCGCCTTCCACTCGTCCGTGCCTTCGATGCGATTCGTCACCATTCCCTGCGTCAACAAACGTTTCACTGGCTCGTCGAAATCAACCAGTCCGATGTCGCGCATGAACTTGGTCCAAAATCGTGTGTAGATGAGATGCATAACGGCGTGTGAGTCGCCGCCGATGTACTGATCCACCGGAGTCCAACGTTTGACGATTTCCGGATCGAATGGAGCGTTTTCGTTTCGCGGATCGCAATAGCGAAAGAAGTACCACGATGAGTCGACAAATGTATCCATCGTGTCTGTTTCGCGTCGCGCTGGTCCATTGCACTTCGGACAGATCGTGTTGACGAACTCCGGCACTCCGGCTAACGGTGATTCTCCGGTTCCGGAGAAGTCAGCCGTTTCGGGAAGCACAACTGGAAGCTGTTCGTAAGGCACTGGCACCGTGCCGCACTTATCGCAATAGACAACCGGAACAGGCGCTCCCCAAAACCTTTGTCGCGAAACGCCCCAATCGCGGATGCGATACGTCACAGCCGGCTCGCCAAAGCCATGCTCTTTGGCATAGGCCGACATCTCAGCGACTGCGGTGTCAGAGAGTTTGCCGCCCCAGTCGCCGCTGTTAATCAAAACGCCGTAATCTACAAACGCCTGAGTCAAGTCTACTGATTGATCCGCGCCACCGAGCGACGACGGTTCCGCTTTTGGTTGCGTGTGCGAGACTGGCGCAATCACCTGCCGGATCGGCAAGGAGTACTTTTGTGCAAACTCAAAGTCGCGCTCATCGTGCGCGGGCACACTCATCACCGCGCCCGTGCCGTATTCGATCAGCACGTAGTTCGCTACCCAGATCGGCACACTCTCGCCGCTGAAAGGATTCACCGCGAGTACGCCTGTGTTCATTCCTTCCTTTTCCTCTTCGACTTCGTCGCCACGTGTCGCTCGCTCTTGTTTGACACGCTCACGAAACGCGTCGATATCATTCTTCAAACCCGAACCCGCCAAAAGTTCTTCAAGGAGCGGATGCTCCGGCGACAAAACAATTGCGGTGGCGCCGTAGATAGTGTCGATGCGCGTTGTGAAGACGCGAATCTTCATGTCTGAGTCTTTGACTGCGAAGTCGATGAAAGCACCTTCGCTGCGGCCCACCCAATCGCTCTGACGCTTCAAAACCTTTTCAGGCCAGGTGTCTTCGATCTGCTTGATGTCCGCGACGAGTTGTTCCGCGTAGTCAGTGATGCGCAGAAACCACTGCTCGAGATCTCGCTTCTCGACCGGTGTCCCACAACGCCAGCAAACACCGCCGGACGATTGCTCGTTCGAGAGCACAGTCTCTTCCTTGGGACACCAGTTAACCGGCGAGTTTTTCTTGTACGCCAGGCCGCGTTCCATCATCTGCAAGAAAAACCATTGGTCCCATTTGTAATAGTCAGGCCGGTGCGCAGCGATCTCTCTTGACCAGTCGTAACTGGTACCGAGTCGCTTCAGCTGGCCGCGCATATGAGCGATGTTTTGTTCTGTCCAGTCACGTGGATTCACACCGCGTTTGATCGCAGCCTGCTCCGCGGGTTGACCGAAGCTGTCCCAGCCGATTGGATGAAGAACGTTGAATCCTTGCAGGCGCTTGAACCACGCGAGCGCGTCGCCGATTGAATAGTTGCGAACATGGCCCATGTGGAGAAAGCCAGACGGGTATGGCAGCATCTCGAGCGCGTAGAACTTGCGGCGCGGGTCATCATCGACCGCTCGGAACGTTTGCTGTTCCTCCCAGCGCTGTTGCCATTTCTTTTCTATCTCTTCGGGAAAATATTTTTCGTCCATTGACTCGTCCTTATCAGTGCTCAACTACAGTTAACACGAACTTGCAGACCCAGACAAAAGGTGCTGGTCCCAAGTGGTTTGATTGTGAGTTGGGGTCCGCCGCTCCACGAGCTGGCGCTGTTACGCGCGCCGCGAAAGCGGCACCGTTAGGAGGAGTTTGGTCGGTAGTCGTTTCGAGAATCTGATCACAGCTCGCATTCTAGCGGAAAGAAGCCCGAACTGTCTAAAGTCAAGCCGCAGATTCGCACAGATAAACACGGATCAGAATAAATACAGGCAGTAGAAACCCAACGTTCTATCCGTGCTGATCTGCGAAAATCTGCGGCTAGTCGTTACCGTTGATGAAGCTTCGCAGAGTTTGGAGGTTCTTCAGGTCGGCACGGGGATCATCGTACGGAGTTTCGAGAATAAAAGCCGCATGCCTCAGCTTGGGATGCCGCGCGATTCGGCGCAAAGCATCCGTGCCGATGTGACCTTCACCAATATGCCAATGACGATCGACCCGAGAGTTGTAAACAGCTCGCGAGTCGTTGAAGTGGATCGCCCGCACATTCTTTAACCCTACTGTTCGCTTCATTCTCTGAATCAGGGCATCGAGCCCATCCTCTTCGCGGATGTCGTATCCGGCGGTGAAAGCGTGCGCAGTATCAAAGCAAACGCCGAGCGGTAGCTTCGAAGACATATCCATGATCTCTCGTAGATGCTCGAACCGGTGTCCGATACATTCGCCTTGACCTGCCGTGTTCTCCAAAAGAATCCGAAGTGATCCCAATCGCACTCCCTTGCACGCTATCTTCAGGCTGTCCGCACAAGTTTTGATTCCGTCCGCTTCGCAAGCCCCACGCGCGCTGCCAGGGTGAACAACGAGATAGTCCACGCCGAGTAGCAACGCACGCAGAACTTCTTCTCGAAATGAGAAGATAGACTTCTCCAGGAAAACGCCTTCCGTCGCCGCAAGATTGACGAGGTAGTTGCAGTGGATAAGGACTGGCGAGAGTTTGGTGAGGCGATGGGTTTGACGGAAGAGCGACACGTCAGCGCGCGTGAGTGGTTTGGCCATCCATCCGCGTGGGTTGCGCGAGAAGAGCTGCACTGTATCGCATCCAACCTCTTTGGAGATGATGAGTGCGTTTTGCAAACCGCCCTTGATGGGTGCGTGGAAACCGATACGTGGTTTTGTGCGAGGTGGCATTAATGTCTTTGCTGCCTTGACCTTTGTGCTTTGTGTTTTGTACTTCGTAAGCAAGTAATCATTGGAGAATTATTATTTGACATTTGAGATTTGAGATTGAAGGCCCATTGATATTTGATACGTGAGAGGCCCGTCAAATCCCAGGAGATAAATCTCAAATATCAAATGTCAAATAATAATTCTCCAATGATTGCTGCTTACCGTCCGACACAAAACAAATCTACCTATTCTCTTGCTGCTCCATCACCCGCAGCATGTTTCCTCCAAGTATCTTTTGAATGTCCTGCTCAGAATAGCCGCGGCGGAGAAGCTCACGGGTCAGGTTTGGCAACTCAGCGACGGTCGACAAATCCTTCGTGGTCGCTTGTACACCGTCGAAGTCAGATCCGATTCCAATGTGATCCACACCAACCAGTTTCACGATGTGATCGATATGATCGACTATGCGCGTGACCGACACAGCCGGCAACCGGCGCGCGTAGTATTCAGCACGCACGCGATCGCGCGCGATTTTCTTATGAACCGCGTCACCGGGCTCATCCGCGGAAGCCTGTTGGACCAGCGCCGCTATCTCGGCATCGATCTGACGCTTCTTTTCACTCCAGCCCGGCTCGAGGTGTTCGGGATAGAAAATCACGTTAACCACGCCGCCGGTCTTTGCCAGGGCGCGAATCATGTCGTCGGTTAGATTACGTGCGACGTTCGCAATTGATCTGCATGCTGAGTGTGTTGCGACGACCGGTTTAGTGGACGTGCTAACTATGTCCCAGAAGGTTTTGTCTGACACATGTGAGACGTCGACCATCATTCCCAGCCGGTTCATTTCACGAACGACTGATTTTCCGAAGTCATTCAAACCGCGTGTGCTGCCAACTTCATCGCCTGACGATCCCGCCCAGGACGTACTGACGCTCCACGCCGGAGACATGTAACGAACGCCAAGATTGTAGTACCGTTCGACATTCTCGATTCGTTCGTCGATTGCGTAACCACCTTCGAGGCCGAGCAGTGCGGCAATCTTCCCTTCTTGTGCGATTCTTCGAACGTCGCCGGCTGACGTGGCCAGAACCCAAGTCTCGGGATGCTGCCTGGCCAGGTCGCGGATTGCGGCGATCTGATCGTCGGCGCGTTTGACCGCAGCTGGCCCACCGCCGCCAAACAACTGAGGCTCAACCCAAATAGAAAAGAACTGCGCATCAAGTCCACCATCTTTAGCGCGGATCGTGTCGAAGTGCCCATCACTCAATCGTGTTGAGAGATCCACGTGCTCATCAAGCATGCGTTGCACCGTGTCAACGTGCATATCGATGGCAATGGCCCGGCGGTGGACCGCAATGGCGTCGGAGTCGGTGGTTGCGTTTGTGGAAGTATTTTGTTGGTCGTGTGTCATGTCGTGATTTCGGCAATTTACTAACAACGCCGCCGGCGCGAAAAGCATAATCAATATGCACTTTTTTAGAGTGCTGCGCACATTTCGCGGAAGCCGTCGACGATTCAGACTTTTACAGATCTGGGCGTCCATTTTCGATCGTATGAAAGCATCTTTAGCTTAAACAAAGGCTTCTTGCCAATCGCCTCAAAACTACGGTATTGTGCCGTGTCTGACCCAACAATGATTACCAAAAGTTTTGTCAAAGTATTTGTGGCAACGTGTTTAGACGAAACTTCCTAGTATCGGACCAGTCCTCTTTTTTATCTTGTCCGGGCTGATCACCCAAAGGAGTAAACAATATGTTCTCAAAAGACGGCAAAGCAAAAGATATCGCAACACCGCGCATCTGCGACGTCGTTTGGCATAACGGCGAGTTCATTAAATGGAACGACGCGCGCGTGCATGTGATGTCTCACGTGCTTCATTACGGCTCGAGCATCTTCGAAGGAATCAGATGTTACTCGACGAAGCAGGGGCCGGCAGTCTTTCGCCTGAAAGAACATATGCAGCGGTTTTTGAATTCGGCAAAGATCTATCGGATGGACCATCCGTGGACTCTCGATCAACTCTGCGATGGCGTGGGCGAGTTGGTTCGTCGCAGTGAGATGGATCACTGTTACATCCGACCGATTCTTTTCCGAAGCCTCGACGAAGAACATCCGGCATTCGGGGTTAATCCTTTCCCGAATCCACTGGCGTGTTACATCGGCGCGTGGGACTGGGGTCAATATCTCGGTGACGAAGCAATTGAGCGCGGCGTGGATGTCTGCGTTTCGACCTGGAACCGGCTGACCCCGAACTCGATGCCCGCAATGGCGAAGAGTGGCGCGAATTACATGAACTCACAGCTGATCAAGATGGAAGCGCTGCTGAATGGCTTCGCCGAAGGGATTGCGCTCGATGATCGAGGTTATGTTTCGGAAGGATCCGGCGAGAATATTTTCCTCGTTTCAGGCGACGTTGTGCTGACACCGCCTTTGTCGTCTTCGATTCTTCCCGGCATTACGCGAGATAGCGTGATTCAGATTTGCCACGAACTTGGAATCACGATTAAGGAACGGACCATCCAGCGCGCGGCACTTTATGTTGCCGATGAGTTATTCTTCTCTGGTACCGCCGCAGAGATCACTCCAATTCGTTCCGTCGATCGAATTACGGTTGGCAAGGGCGGACGCGGCGAAGTCACTGCCGCAATTCAAAAAGCCTTCTTTGAGATCACCAAGGGTGAGCGACAAGCGCCGGGCGATTGGCTGACTTATATCAATAGCAAGAAGGAAGCCAATCCCGGTAATAACGGTTACACACCCACGAAAGCGGAAGGCACAGCGACAGAGAAAGAGCCAGCACTCTCTTACCAAACAGCAGCGCGAGATTAACTCGCTAGCAGGTTCTAGTGTAGCGGAGTCTAAAGCGAAGAGTTATCCGCTAAGTCCATTGGTGGATGCATCCCGTTCTTTCCAAATACTCAACTACAGAACGGGAGCGCAGCGACCGATTTCAACCGAGGAAGCAGTCAACGCAACTTGAAATTGGTCGCTGCGCTCCCGTTCTGTAGTTCAGAGTGTCTGCTGCTGCCAGATGCTGGAACTTTATTTCCTTCTCTACCGGGTACCGAAGATGATGTCGCAGGCTGCGCGTGAGCGACATCGTAGCGCTCTGGTTTGGAGTTTGATTGGAGTTGGGGTTTGGCTGTTTACAGAATTCTTCGTCGCTGTTGCGCTAGTGTTTGGTTACGCGATCGCGGCCGCCGCCCTCGATTGGCCGGAAGAATTCCCCGCGGGTTTCAGGTTTCTCGCTTATATCGTCTCACTTGTCGCTGCGCTGGTTAGCGTCTCGCTTGTACGACGCCGGCTGTTGGCGACTCCACCGGCGAGCCTCTATAACAGCCCTCCTCCGCCACCAACCTTCAGTTAGCAACCGGATTGCAACTGAGAACTAATTTCGAGGATTCGCTCCGCGCTGTTTCTTAAGGCACCCCCGTTGGACACTCTTGGACCACCTGCCCCTGCCGACCCGTTTTCCTTCATAAGTTGCAGCAAAAAATAGATTTTATTGACCGTGCCAGCGGTGCCGCGCTATAGTCGAAGCCGCGTAGATGCTCGTTCCTACGCGTTCCGCTCACGATTCCACTGCCCCTTCTGGCTTTAGAAATACTCAGAAAACTCCAGAAACCTCTGTAGTCTCACTGAAAGGCTGCCTTTATCTCATGTCGTTGAAAATCGACGAACTCCTCCGAGTTGCGACTGGTCACGGAGCGTCGGATCTGCATTTAAAAGTAGGCGTTTTCCCGGTAATGCGGATTGGCGGCGAGCTTCATCCGGTTGCCGACGCCCCGCGTCTCAAAGCCGAGGACACGCTGGATATGGCATTCGCGATGATGTCGAACCGCCAGAAACAGCGATTCAAAGAAGTCTCAGAAGTGGATATCGCCTACGGTGTATCGGGCCTGGGCCGTTTCCGCGCAAATATCTTTCAGCAACGTGGAACAGTCAGCATCGTCCTGCGCGTCATTCCGGATCAAACCAGGTCAACTGCGTCATTGGGTCTACCGCCAGTCATCGATCAGATCGCACAAGAGCGTCGTGGCCTGATTCTCGTCACCGGCGCAACCGGTTCAGGAAAGTCGACCACACTGGCCGCGATGATCGACTACATCAACACCACTCGCAGCGGCCACATCGTCACAATTGAAGACCCAATCGAGTTCCTGCATCGCGATAAACAGGCT
>DATJKB010000359.1:0-25496 GCA_035491875.1 Pyrinomonadaceae bacterium
GAGTGTCTCGACCCGCTTCAAAGCAGAAAATTGATTTAGCATCAGTCGAGGGGAGGAATTGTGGTCGTCTTGCTCCCTTGACGACCACATTCACTCTCATGCGCTCAAGTGATACCTCGAAAGTTCTTCACGAACTCAACTGTTCTTCCCTCAACGCTGTCGCGAGCGTACGGTTCGGTCAACCTTGATCGGACGATTATTCCAGCCACTTCTGAAACTTCGCAAACATCTGACACAGTGGGCGAAACGCAATACGACAAAGTTCTCGAGTTGTTCACCAACGTTGCAGATTGCTGATCCTTACAACGGCGGCGCGACGTTCATGGCGTTCCTCGCCGATGAGTTTGGCGAAGACATTCATGCACGGTTGTTGCACAGTTCAGCAAAGACGTTTGACGAGGCACTCGCAAACGAAACAAAGCCTTATTCTTTAGCAGAGTCTGACGGAATCGAGCTGTCAGATCAGATCCAGTTTGTAAACACGGGTTTGAGTATCAAACGGTTGCGTTATTTAGCGTCATCGAAACCAACACGGCGCAAGATGTCCTTGAAGCGCGGATCGTCCTGGACATTCTTCCAAGGCATGGTTTTTATAAAAGTCATCTTCGCGTCGTGAATGGCATATGCCTTCTCCAGGTACTCAAGGGCCTTTTCCTTGTCCTCGAGATTGTTGTAAACAATCGCAATGTGATAAGGCGGAACGAAAACGCCCGACTTTGAACGCAGAAGCAATTGGTTAAGGATCGCACGGGCCTCTTCAGGTCTGCCGGCAGCTACGAAGGTGCGGCTGAGGCTTGCGTCCGACCATGTCTGGTCAGGTGAAAGTTTTTTTGCCAACTGGTTTTCTGCTATAGCTTTATCGTACTCCTTCCTCTCACGATATATACCGGCAGCCATGAGGTGAGAAAACCAGTAATTGGGATTGAGTTCGATAGCGTACAGGATTTGTTTCAGCGCCTTCTCGTCTGATCTGCTACCTACTCGAGCAACGAAGTCTGGCTCATACGGCTCCAGCTCCGCGGCGCGGTCTTTTTGGGCGGCCGCCTCCTTGCTTCTCCCCATTCGTCCAAGGAAGTCACCATACTGAAAATGCACAATCGCACTGTTTGGATCCAGTTCCAGAGCGCGCTGAAATTCTTTCTCCGCTTCCGCCCAGTTCCAATCGTACAAGTAAATGCTGGAAGCGAGAGCGCTGTGCCCTTCCGCCAGTTGGTCGTCCAGTTCCACTGCTTTCTGCGCGGCTAATTTTGCCTGCAGTAACTCCGACGGGTGGCCATCACAGCACATCGTAAGAGTACCGTGCGCGCTGGCGAGCGCGGCGTAGGCTTTAGCGTATTCGGGGTCCTTCTGTATTGCTTGCGAGAAAAGTTCAATTGCTTTCTTGATGTCTTGCTCGGTTAGCTTGCGGGCTTGATTCACGCCGCGAAGGTAAAACAAATAGGCATCAGAGTTTTTGGTGTCGCCCTTCGCTAACTTTTCTTGAGTCTTATCCGTGATCGGGGCGCTAAGTTTGCCAACGAGGTCTCGTGCCAATTGGCTCTGCAGGACGACCAGACCTGGTAATACCTTCCCATAATTCTGCCGCCAGAGACTATTTTCATTCCGCGAATCTACTAGCTCAACAAGGAGAGTCAGATCCTCACCGGTTTTGATCACGCGCCCTTTCAGAACGACCTCTACATTTAGATCCTGGCCGATCCTTCTTGCATCGGAGCCTTTATAATGGACCACCGTGGAATGGGCCTTCACCTCCAGACCCTGAACCTCTGAGAGACTCCCAATTAGAGTGTCCGCCAGGCCGTCAGAAAGATAGTCGAGGTTGGGGTCTCCGCTTTCGTTCGCGAAGGGCATGACGGCGATCGAGTTGATCGAGCGAGCGTTGCTCGAGGGACGGCTGAAGAAATACTTGTAGCTGAGCGCAAGCGCCAGAAGAGCGATTACCCCAATCGCAGCAAATGACGAGCGTCGCAGGGGCCAGTCCCGCCGCGATTCGGGTAGATCATTAACTGCCGGATTAGTTTGACGCCAAACGGATAGGTCCGTTGGGAGGTCGTCAACCGACAGCGAATCCGTTGTGGCGGATCGAAACGAGTCGATCGGTTCTATGACTTGAATCGGGGCCGAATGCGATTCTCCCCAGCTTCCGTCCGAGATCAATTGAACGGTGCCATTGAATCTGTATCCCCTTCGCCTCAGTGTTTCGAGATAAGGAGTGCCGCTTTTCTGGTTTCCTAGAGTCTTTCTTAGAACGGACAAATAAAGAAAGAGGTTAGATTCCTCTACGACCGTATCAGGCCATACGGCTTCAAGCAGTTCATCCTTGCTGACGATCTTACCGCGGCGTTCGATGAGGGCCAGTAGCGTTTCAACGGCCTTCGGAACCATCGGAATCTCGTTGCCCCCGTGATAAAGCATCAGATGGGCGACGTCGATTCGAAAGTCGTCGAACCCGTAAGTCTTCTGTTCAGCAGCGTTACTCATCCTAAGAAAAAACTCGGAAACAACTAAGGTTAAATTCGAAGACAGTCCGGCATGTTCTCCGTACTGTCGCGAGGTGAGCGGGAGGTGGCAAACGCGCTGGGGTCAAAAGTGATCAAGCGCATTCTAGTGCACCGACACGAGAAAATGAAGCATTTTGCTTCGTGCACGTCCCGATCGGGTTAACCCGTGGTTCTCGCATGAAGTGGTAAGGGCAGCATGGTGCTTGCCCCAAACAGAAAAAGGAGACCCTGAAATGAACAAGTCCAAGCATTACATCAAGTCCAAGCACTACATTACGACCCTTGCCGTGGTCGTACTCGTCTGGGTGTTCACGGCATCTTCGCGTGCTCAGAGGTATTCCGACTGGTCAGCACCGATCAACCTCGGCCCAATCGTTAACTCTGCTTTCATGGACCGGGCACCGGCGATCTCTAAGGATGGGCTCAGCCTGTACTTTGCCTCGACACGGCCGGGCGGTTTCAGCGGCGAAGACATCTATGTCTCTCAGCGCGAGACCCGCGACGGCGAGTGGGGTCCGGCCGTTAACTTGGGACCGATTATCAATACGGCGCTTAACGAGCAGGCCCCGGCGCTTTCCCGCGATGGCCACTTGCTGTTCTTTGCTTCTAATAGAACCGAAGGTTCCTTCGGAGGTGTCGACATCTGGGTCTCCCGGCGCTACCACACGCACGACGACTTCGCCTGGCAACCGGCGGAGAATCTGGGAGCAGGGGTGAACTCTCTTTTTCTTGATGAGGGCCCCAGCTACTTCGAAAATGATGAGGTCGGCGTACCACAACTCTACTTCTCGAGCAGTCGGCTGTCTGGCGGTCCTGGGAGCATCTTCGTCAGCGAACAAGCGGCTGATGGCTCGTTCGGCCCGGCGGTCCTGGTCCTCGAACTGAGCGGCCTTGGGAACACCCGACGCCCCTCAATTCGTCATGACGGCCTTGAAATATTCTTTGGTTCAGAGCGTGCAGGAATTCCCAACAGCCAAGACCTGTGGGTGGCGACGCGGGAGACCGTGTTCGACGCGTGGTCAGCACCGATCAACCTGGGCTCGCCTCTCAACACTGAACTGGTTGATGTCCAACCGTATATCTCTTCTGACCGGGAAACACTCTTCTTCGCCTCGAACCGCCCAGGTGGTGGACCGACAGACCTTTACATGAGCACACGCACGAAGCTGTCGGAGAAATAGCGAAAGTGGGATGCAGGCTGGTGCAAAAGATCTGGAGGCCGATATGAGTAACGCTGCTGGAGATCCCACGACTACCTTTTGTCTCAAAGGAAGAGGAACACGCTTCAAAGGGGAAGATTGATTAGCATCAGTCGATGGGAGGAATCGTGGTCGTCTTGCTCCCTTGACGACCAGATTCACTCTCATGCGCTCAAGTGATACCTCGAAAGTCCTTCACGACCTCAACTGTTCTCACCTCAACGCTGTCGCGAGCTAATGGTGAAGGGAACCTAAGCTAATTAGCAAGGTTCATTCGCCGCAAGATGTTTATGAATCGCGGTTCAGAACGCAGGTTGTCCCAACGGTTGTCCGATAAGATGAAGGTAAGCTGGGTCTCTCGATTTATCTACTCCCCGTTCGAGCATCTCGAGTGCTTTGTCTCGCTCGCCTAATCCGTTGTGGATCATTGCAAAACTGAAAAAAGGGCCAAAGTCATATTTTGATCTGCGTTCCAGTTCACTAAGCGTTACGCGAGCTTTGAGTTTCGCTTACCCAATCAACCAGGAAGCTTGCCGGCGTTAAAGTTTGCAACACGATGCGCGATTCAATGAGGTGGATCTCTTCGATTCCTCATCTCAAAGGGCCATGTAACACATGGCCCTTTTGATCTTTTGGTTGGCGGCAAATCTTAAGAGAGACGTAAGGAAATGGAGATGAGCCAAAAGCCGGACTGGACTATCGTCGCAACGTCCGTCAGTTGCTAGAAGTTGCTTTATTTGAAACCCTCAGCGAGGACGGTGCGTAGACACGTATTCGTCTCTCGTGGAAATCTTGCAAAAACTCCATCAACAAAAGAGGTGCTTTTCATGCGTGATACCGGCCTTTCCCGTCGTTCCTTTATTAGCTTACTGATACTGGCAGGTCTACTGATCGTTGCACTGACGTCGCCAGTCTGGGCTCAGAGCCCACCATTGATTGACCGTGACCTCTTCTTTGGCGACCCTGAAATCGCGGGCGCGCAGATTTCCCCGGATGGAGCCTTCATTGCCTTTATCAAACCGTTCAAAGGTACACGCAACATCTGGGTAAAACGGACTGGCGATCCTTTCACCAGCGCCAAACCAATCACGGCCGATACCAAGCGGCCAATCCCAAGTTACTTCTGGTCTCGAGACGGCAAGTACATCCTTTTTGTCCAGGATAAAGCGGGCGATGAGAATTACAGCGTCTACGCAGTCAATCCCGCTGACACGCCTGCGTCCGGGCAAGATGTTCCCGCAGCTCGAAATCTCACGGACGTAAAAGGTGTACGCGCATTCATATATTCGGTTCCTCGTAGTGACCCAGACGCCATCTACGTCGGTGTAAATGATCGCGACGCAGCATGGCACGACCTCTACAAAGTCAAAATCTCCAGTGGCGAGCGCACACTGATCCGCAAGAACACGGAACGCATCACAGCCTATGTGTTCGATCTCAAGGACCAGTTGCGAATGGCAACGAGATCGGCAGAGAACGGCGACACGGAAGTGTTGCGCGTTGACGCGGACAAGTTTACGAAGGTTTACAGTTGCAATGTGTTTGAGAATTGTGGACCAGTTCGGTATCACAAAGACGGTGAACGAGTTTACTTCCAAACAAACAAGGGTAGCGGTGTCGATTTAGTTAGTCTCGAATTATTCAACCCCGCGACAGGTAAAGAAGAGTTGGTTGAATCGGATCCTGTGAAGCGCGTCGATTTTGGCAACGCGCTGTTTTCAGAAGTTTCTGATGATCTCATCGCGACTACCTACGACGACGAACGCGAAAGAATCTACTGGAAAGACAAAGCCTTCGAAGCCGATTACAAAAATCTGCAGAAGCAACTTCCCGGTAAGGAGATCGCTTTCGGATCTTCAACTAAAGATGAAAAGCTCTGGATCATTTATGCAAACGCCGATACAGATCCAGGCTCGACCTATCTGTATGATCGCACCACCAAGAAGTTGACACTTCAATACCAGGCACGCGAGAAGTTGAACCGCTCGTACCTGGCTCCGATGAAGCCCGTCAAGTATCCATCATCTGACGGTTTGGAGATCCCGGCTTATCTGACATTACCCAAAGGCGTCGAGGCCAAGAACCTTCCCGCGATAATCGTTCCCCATGGTGGACCATGGGGTCGCGACAGTTGGGGCTACAACTCTTTTGCACAGTTTCTCGCGAACCGCGGCTATGCAGTCTTGCAACCGAATTTCCGTGCTTCAACTGGTTACGGTAAAAAGTTTCTTGACGCGGGAAACAAGCAGTGGGGCGATAAGATGCAAGACGACGTGACGTGGGGTGCAAAGTATCTCATCGCCCAGGGCATTGCCGATCCGAAACGCGTCGGCATCATGGGCGGTTCATACGGAGGCTATGCGACGCTCGCGGGAGTCGCCTTTACGCCCGACGTTTACGCAGCAGCAGTTTCGATTGTTGGACCATCAAATCTAATCACGTTGCTCGATTCTATTCCGCCGTACTGGGAACAGATTCGAAAGCTTTTCTACGAGCGCATGGGTGATCCCAACACGCCTGAAGGAAAGACCCAGTTGCTACGACAGTCGCCCTTAACTGCGGCGGCAAAAATAAAAACTCCTCTGCTCGTGGTCCAGGGAGCTAACGATCCGCGCGTTAACAAACGCGAATCGGATCAGATCGTAATCGCTTTAAGAGATCGAGGGTTTCCGGTTGAGTATCTGGTGGCGCCGGATGAGGGACACGGCTTTGCCCGGCCGGTAAACAACATGGCGATGTTTGCCAGTGCGGAAAAGTTTCTCGCGAAGTACCTCCGCGGCCGTTATCAGGAAAGCATGACCCCTGAAGTGTCGCAACGTCTGAACGAAATAAACGTCGACGTAAAGACGGTGACAATGCCGAAGATGATGACCGCAGCTTCTGAGCTTCCGAAACCTGCGGTTGATCTGCGACCGGGTACTCACAACTACAAAGCTGCCATTGCTCTGGGCGGGCAAGAAATGGCATTCACTGTGAAGACAGATGTTAAGGAGGAAAACGGAGCCTGGACCGTTAATGAAACTGCTGTGATGCCACAAGGGGAGGTCGTTGATGTCAGTACGATCGAGAAGGGAAGTCTGCTGCTCAAGCGCCGCATGATCAAGCAAGGTCCAGTGACGGTTGAGATGAACGTTGCGCCGAATAAGGTGAGCGGCTCAATGACAATGAACGGGCAAACGACACCGATCGATGCCGATCCAGGCGGTGCGTTGTTCGCGGATGGGGCTGGCACCTACGAAGTGATCGCCTCGCTTCCGCTGGCGGACGGTTACACTTTGAGTTTCCGAAACTTTGATGTGCAAAAGAAGAAGCCTCAGATCAAACAGTTAAAGGTCGTCGGTACTGAAAGCGTGACTGTTCCAGCCGGTACGTTTGACGCGTACAAAGTGGAGATAGTCTCTGCCGACAACGATGCAGACAAACAGACGGTGTGGATTGATAAGGCGAGTCGAAAAGTTTTGAAGATGTCGGCCGTGCTGCCGAGTCTGAATGGAGCTGTGTTGACGTCAGAATTGACGCCTTGAAGTAGAGCGAACCATTTGGTTTCCGATTCACGCGGGCGGCAGGTTTTATTACCGGCCTCCCGCGTTTAGTTTTCCTTGATTGACAAGCCTAGTGTCATCCTGATCGCTCGTTTGTATGAGAGATGCAGACCTCAGTCTTAACTCGGTAGGCGCAAAATCCGCACGCGCGCCTACCGTTTTTATCAGTAGCGTGTCCGCCGGTGAGTTTTTGCGTAGCCCTCATTCGAACATAATTGATCTCCTTACATCTCCATCTTTCTGAACTCAGCGACGAAAATCGGTTAAACAACTTCGCGGGTCAAAGGTGGTACATTACCCCGCCGTTGAACACCCAGAGTTGTTGTCAAAAACTCTTCACAAGAAGGGAGATAACCATGAAGACTAGAATCCTTTGCTTGATGTGTGCTGCGTTAGTCGTCTCGCTATCAATCTCTCCTGTTGCTCGACGTGCTTCGGCGCAGGAGTCGGATAAGGCGAAAACTGCCAATGCCGTGCGAAAGGGCTTTGAAGAAGTGAGCGGCTGGGTAACTAAGTCTGCCGATATGGTGCCTGCAGAGAAGTACAACTATAAGCCGATTGATTCAGTGCGCACGTTTGGTCAGATAGTTGCTCACATCACGGACTCCTTAGATTATTTTTGTGCAGGTGCCGCCGGTAAAAAACCGGGGACCGATTCGGCAGAGAAGGGAACAATCGACAAAGCGACATTAGTCCCGAAACTCAATGAGGCAGTAACGAAATGTAATGTCGTGTATGCATCCGACTCTGCTCAAATCGAACCGCTCATGGCGAATGTCGCGCATACTAATCTCCATTATGGGAATCTGATTACGTACATTCGCATGATGGGGATGAAACCTCCGTCGAGTTGATCCTTACGTCGATGACCCGACGACTGGTGAACGTTCTTGGGCTTTTTTAGCCTTTGAGCGTACCCGTTCCTTTCGATCTCATGATGCGATGGTAAGAAAATCTCAGCAGAAAAAGAAGTAAATGGCGAAGCGCAAATGACTTCGTTCGGCTATCGTTGATGATGACGCCCCACGAATTGGATGCGATTACCCACATTGGAAGGAGTAAACCAAGGTGAGAGCGCATGTATTGTTTCTTTGTTTCATCATCATTGTGGTAGGAGGTTACATGAGTCAAGCAGCATCGTCGCAAAAGTCCAATCAATCAGGCTCGTCAGAAGCCGAAAATCGAAGCTTCGTGAAAGGTCTCTGGGGAGTTAGATATCAGGTTAAGGATGTTAGTCGCTCAATCGATTTCTATACGACTCAGCTTGGCTTCAAGTTAGACCTAAAGAATTTGCCTGCCTTTGGTCAAGTTTCGGTAGGCAATCTAAAACTAATTCTCAGTGGTCCAGGCGCGTCGGGTTCCCGCTCGATGCCCGATGGCAAACAGCAAGCGCCGGGCGGATGGAATCGAGTAATCCTGGAGGTTGACGACTTACCGGCTCGAATTGAAGCGTTGAAAAAAGCCGGGGTACGCTTTCGAAATGAAATGGAGTCAGGTCCAGGCGGCAAGCAAATTCAGTTGGAAGATCCCGACGGGAATCCGATTGAGTTGTTTGAGCCGGCGCATTGATCAGCTGGTGAGTTCATATCGGAAGACTCATTTTTATGGTTGGCGAGGCTCTCGTGAGCCTCGCCATTGTTATTCCATCTGCGACCGAGATCTCTATCAATTCGTGGCGATATTTGTTTGACCCCCTACCCAACACTAACTTCATCGTTCCACTCCATATGACTTCGAGTAGGATGTGCATATGGAGACCTCAAACATCCGCAACGTAAACCCGGGCCGTCGAATCCTCCTAGTCGGTCTTATCGTCACCACCATCGCATATTCAGGCGGGCTCACAGGACAATTCGTCTTCGATGACCCACCACAAATCGTGGAGAACAAAGCGGTCCATTCATGGGAGTACGTACCCAAGTATTTCACGAGCGACGTTTGGCCAAAAACTGATTCAAGCGCTGTCGGCGTTTACTATCGTCCCGTGTTCCAATTGTGGTTACTCATTAACTACAAGATCGGTGGTCTTAATACTACTTCGTGGCATTTGAGTGGACTTCTGCTTCATCTGCTAGTGACGTTACTTGTATTCGAACTTATTCGAACAATCCTGAAGGATGAGTTAGCGGCAGGTATAACCGCGTTCCTCTTTGGTCTTCATCCAGTTCACGTCGAGTCGGTCACGTGGATTTCGGGCGTTACCGATCCACTCATGGCGATACCTCTTGTTGCCTCATTAATCTGTTTTGTGAGCAGTGGAAAGAAGAGCAATCGAGTAGTCTGGTTGCTGGCCTCGTGGATACTTTACGCGGTGGCGATCTTCTCGAAAGAAACTGCAATAGTACTGCCTGCACTTGTCTTCCTTTATAGGTGGTTCTGGAGTAGATCTGAAGATTCAAATGCGCGGGTTTCAATCAGCCAGCGCTTCCTCTCTTCTTTAATCGACGCACTTCCTTATATCTTGATCACGCTTGCTTATCTTGTAGCGCGGTATGCAGCACTGAAAAGTCTCAGTCATTCGATGACCCCGCTGCCCTTAAGCACACTAGTCTATACATGGCCCTCTGTCTTGCTCTTTTACGTTAGGCTAATGCTTTGGCCTTTCGGCTTGAGCGTTTTTTACGACACTCCTTACGTCACTAGTCCTAATCTCGATTTCGTATTTCCGTTGATTGTCCTGGTGATAATCGTTGTTGCTGTTTACTTGTGCACGAAAGCCAACCGGGCAGCACAATTTTTTGCCCTATGGATCATTCTGCCAATTCTACCGTTGCTAAATCTCACGGTTTTTAGCGAAGGTGAGTTAGCCCACGATCGTTACATGTACCTTCCTTCAATCGGGTTGTGCGTTCTGGTAGCGATGGTGATCAGACAGATCAATGTTGGTTCACCGATGTTCGGTCTAAGCTTAGGACAGGCACTGTCGCTCGTGGCTTTGGGGTTACTTTTTGGACTCGTAACATTTCGACAAACGGGTTTCTGGAGTTCGGAGTTAACACTCGCAGCTCGCGGAGTGGAGATCGCGCCCAACAACACAATCGCCAACAACAACCTCGGCAAAGAACTTGCTCTTAAGGGCGATTACCAACAAGCAGTTCCGTTGTTCCTGAAGGTATTGAAACGTCGTCCCAACTACTGGTTAACTAATTTCAATCTTGGATTTGTCTATTACCGGCTTGGAGACTTACCGCAGGCTGAACTATATCTGCGACGCGCCATCGCGATTTTTCCTAATGATCCCCCAGAACATAGATATCTCGGGTTTACTCTGCTGGAAATGAAACGTAATAGCGAAGCAGAAACTGAGCTCCGCGCCGCAATCGCTTCACAGCCAAACGCTCCAGATCAGCACTTTGCTTTAGGAGTGATACTCGAGGAGAAAGGCACGCTGGCCGAAGCGTTAACCGCGTACAAAAAAGAACGCGAAATCAATCCCAAACGACCCGAGGTCAACGATAGGATCGCTGCCTTGGAATCTCGTCTAAGTCGATCCTCGTCACAATAAAAAGGAAGGCCCGTTGAGATACAGAACATCTATGAAGGAGTGTGTCCTGTCAAAACCCTTTGAGAGCATTGGCGGCACACTTCCCCTGTTTGGCTCGATTTTGCCACGCTTCGCCTGCCGCAAGCGGTACTGAATATTGACGCTCAGGTTTTTGGAACCCACTGTCACAAATCCCGCTCCTATCTTGTCTTTAAACCAGCAATCAGACTCGGCGGAGGATTGTGATGAACAAAATAGTGCCTGTCTTATTGATGCTCGCGCTGATCGTTTCTCCGGTTCCAAAGACAGCAGTGGCCCAACAACAATTAACTGATCCAGGTGTTGTAAGGATCAAAACTGATATCGCGAGACGTGTGCGCGATGGAAGAACGACTGTAACGGTCAGGTTGTGCAACGGCTCGGAACTCAAAGGTCGGATCACGCAGGCCGCCGAAAACATGTTTACTCTCAAGGAGAAAAATACCGGCACTCAACGGGACGTCGGCTATTCAGATGTGACGAAGGTAAAAGGACGAGGTTTAAGCAAGGGGGCAAAGTTCGGTATACTCACTGGAATTATTGCGGGCGCAGTTATAATTGGTGCTTTAATCAGTCTGAGGAATTTCGATCCTTTTAAGAACGGCGTGCTTCGGTGATGACCACTCATCTCTCGGTTTTCGCAGAGTACCGGGGATACCTCTTCGCGCTGGCCCAGCGTATTCTGGGCAGCCGAACAGACGCTGAAGATCTGCTCCAGGAAACATTCATCCGTTGGCAACAAACCTCCCTTGCGCAAATAAGATCCCCAAAAGCGTTTCTAGCAACTGTCGTCAAACGTCTTTGTCTTAATCAGCTGCAATCTGCTCATACTCGCAGGGAGATCAACGTTGGGCCTCACGGTCCCGAACCTGCTTTGTCGGAAGAGTCCCCTTATAAGAATGCATTCGAGTCACTCACTGCGCTGACTATCTTACTGGAACGTTTGTCTCCAAAAGAGCGCGCAGTGTTACTTCTGAGAGAGGTCTTTGATTGTGACTACGATGAAATTGCGTTGGTAATAAGCAACCGCGCGGACACCTGTCGCCAGCTGCTGCGGCGTGCCCGACAACACCTCGCCGATACACGCGCTCGCTTCGAAGTTTCCCCCGAGCAACTCCAAACACTCGCACGTCAGTTTGCCCTCACGTGTGCAAGCGGCGATCTAAAAGGACTCGTCAATGCATTAGCGTAGTTCAAACTCGGACGCCTGTTCTGCCGCAAGAGGCGGTCAAGGGCTTACGAGATTCAAGTCAAAAGTTACTTATCAAAATTGCTTCCGACGAAGGATTCCCCCGTGAGATCGCGATTTGTTTGAAGTCGGGCGAGACCGCGAAACTCCGGATCATCCCACCCTCAAACTTCGTCAATTGACGCGGTTCAGATCCATCAATTGGTTGCAGCCAAAGATTCGAACGCTGATCAAAGTCGCGCACGACAATTAGTGATTTGGAATCTTCAGTCCATCCGCCAACTATGCGAAAACTGTCGAAAGTTTTTAGCAATTCGCCGCTCTCAACCGACATCACGCCGTTTTTCCACGGCTGTTTTGAAGACGTATCATAAAACCCGACGCACATTAATTTTCCATCCGTAGAAATTGGACCAGCATAAATATTAGATAAAGCCGATTGTTTGGTTATCGTCGGTTCGCCGCTATTCACAGCAACTTTCGCAATGAAGTGCTGTTCCTTGTCCACCGACGTAAAGTAGATCGACGCGCCGTCGGGGGAAAGGAAGGGACCTAGCGCTATTCCCGAATGCGTCAGCTGCTGAGGGTTTCCACCGTCTGCATCCATCCGCCAGATGTGCCAAGTCCCGCTGCGCGTCGAAACAAAGATAGTAAAACGCCCATCGGGGGTTAAACTCGGCCCACCGTTTAATTCGCCGGCATTCTTAGTCAACTGCCGCTGTCCACTTCCATCTGCGTTCATCGCCCAAAGATCCGTATTGCCGTCGCGCGGGCTCGTATAGATAATCTTCCCATCAGGCGTAAAGGTTATTCCATTGGCGCCGTCCGCGGCGGTGCCGCCAAATGTTATTTGATTGGCTCGGCCCGTATCTTCAAAGTGTGTCACCCAAATATTCCAGTTTCCCACAGTCTTATTTACGACCAGGAAACGCGAATCGGCTGACAAACTGACGTCATCGTAATTATTAAGATCATTAGTGATTCGACGTGTGTCGCCGTTGGGATAGGAAACGTGCCAGATCTGCCATGGGGATGCATGGGTTTCTCGTGCCCGTACGATCAAGCCGCTTTGATCCGAGAGCCATGCAACATCGTCCAGATAATTCCACCCGGGCGAGGCTATTATCCGCTCGCTCCCATCGGCAACGTTTACTTCGATCAACTCGTAGGTATATCTCTCGTTAATGATTCGTCCACCGCAAATTGCTATACGTTTACCATCGGGAGACCAGGACAAATTTGACCCCCACGATTCATAGCCGGTTGTTCTGCTGCGGCTACTCAAAGTCTTCTCCTCGCCGCTGCCGTCCGAATTCGCAAGAATTATGGTCTGCTCGCTTGGTTGACCACGTACAAATGCGATTCTTTGCCGGTCGGGTGAGAACGTGAGTGGACTTACGGTGTCATAGGCTATTGGATGCGGTTCGCCACCAGTGGACGGCACCCGGAAAATGGTCCTGTTCGGATGGCCTTTCGCCCATGTGTTGTAATAGATATATGCGCCGTCCGGTGAGAACGTCACATCCCAATATGGATTGTTCATGGGGGGTAGCACCCTCGTGCCGCCGCCGCTTAAGATGTCTTTTATCCAAAGACTATGTTTTAGATTATGCTTTCCACTCTCATTCAGATCGTAGGCCAGATACTTGCCGTCCGGTGAGATCGCCGGCGAAATAATGTTCAAATCAGGGGTGAGCCGCGTCATTTTAACGGCCGAAAACGCCGCTGCAGATTTTGCGTTGTTCGGTGAAGTGGATTTCAATTGAAAAAAACGGCCCGCGCTGAAGATCAATAATGATCCGCCGATTAAGGCAACTGCTCCGATAAGAAATTTTGCCGACAAGCTTTTCAAGCGGATGGGCATCAAGTTGCCGATCGGTGACGTGCCGTCCACCCGCTGCTTGGTTTCTGAAACAGAGTTTTGTTCCGACTCCTCTCCGATAGTTTCCTCTTCAACAACCAACAACTTCGTATGCCTGGCAAAAAGCAGTTGGATATCACTTGACCTCCTGACTTTGCAATTGAAGCGGTAGCCACGCCGCCAGAAAGTCTCAATCATCGGCTGTCCAGCGGCGCAATTGCCGAGCGTTTTGCGAAGCAGATAAATGTTCTGCGACAGATTTGCTTCCTCGACAAAAGAATTCGGCCAAAGACGATCCATCAATTCGTCTTTACCAATCACTTCGCCGCGCCGCTCGATTAGCGCAACCAGCGTTTCGACAACCTTGGGTTTGAGCGAAACGGTCGCTCCGTTTTTGTAGAGCATGAGGTGCGCGGCATCGAGACGGAAATCTTCAAATTCGTAAACACCGCCTCTATTCGGGTTAGGAGCGGTGAGATTCTGTTGAGAGTTTATTGAGGATCTGCCTGAAGACATGTTTAGTGCTCTGTCTTATTGGTCTGCGTCTGGAACTTTGGGGGAAGGAAATCTTGGTCGGGATTTTGGTGGCGCCATTATACGCCTGAGGAGAAGTATTTACAGTCTTAGTTGGATGAAAAGGTGGAACGAAGAAAAAGAACCATAACGGTAGAAACGGCCACGATTCTGTCGCTAAGAGTGAGATCACAGGAAATGCGACGCGGTTGGTGTTCGGAATGCGGGGCTGAAGTTACATGGGTTGAACTGCCGATGGTGATCGACTTGCTCAACCTTTCCAGCTTGGCGGAAAGCAGCGAAGTTCATTTGAACGATGGGCGCGTTTGTTCGCGCTCGTTAACGACCGATCTAAATAATCTGAACAAGGAGAAAGGGCTATGAAACACGTTAAGAACTCGCTCGTTGTTTTTGCGGTCGTACTTGTTATCACTGGAGTCGTGACGGTTTTCATTCCGTCGCGTA
The DNA here is from genome assembly GCA_035491875.1 of Pyrinomonadaceae bacterium. GTDB lineage: Bacteria > Acidobacteriota > Blastocatellia > Pyrinomonadales > Pyrinomonadaceae > PSRF01. The sequence goes on from DATJKB010000359.1 coordinate 14,794, forward strand.
CAGAGGGAATGTCAAATGATGTGCCGAAGAAGGCCTTCAGCGTAAGGGGTGCGACTTCACAAGATTTTATAGTGTCCGGCCCGGATTCTGAAGGTACCAGCTATGCCATCACTAGTCTGACAGTAGTCAACGATAATAGTGTCCCGGCAGGCCGGATTCTGCATGGATTGTGGAGCTCTACGAGCGACTGTCTTAATTTCTCGGGTAGCTCAGGGTCTGTACTTGGACCCGAAGTGAAAGTGCCCGCCGGGGAGACCGTCCACCTCTCGTTTCCAGAGCCATTTATCTTAACAGCTCAACCAGGCGCGGCTTCATGCCTGCGGTTGGAAAGCACGAACCTGGGTGATCCTCCGGTCCACTATATGGTCGTTGGCTATCGGTTTTGATTCGGATCTCAAACGATATTAACGCGAGTCGCAAAACCGCGACTTTGACACAGCTCGTTAATGAATCATCGACACCCGTGCTTCGAACTACTCCATAACTCGAGAACCTTCGGATCGTGCGCTCGCAAGCAGAATTGCAAAACCAGGAGGATCCAATGAAACGCCCAAGATATTCCAGAGCTATTTTCATCATCATCGTATTCGGCTTGCTCGGGATAGCTGTCCTCTCAAGTGGAATCACGGAGACTACTAACGCTGTCGCCGCGCGTACCAGCTTCGTCGATATCAATCCGGATATGTCTGATATCCTCAGCAACACAGGAGTCGGAATCGATCCATGCCCGGACCCTTGCCTCTACGGTGGTTCCGGCGGGCGAGTCAACGGGGTCGATACTGTCCCGGACAATCCCTTGATCTCATTCGCTGCCAGCGAACTGGGTGGCTTGTTTAAGACCATCAACGGAGGGAACTCCTGGTTCCACTTGGACGGTCACCTCCCCACCCGAACCTGGGACGTGGCCGCTGTTCCAGGCGGCCAGACCGTCTATGCCACGTCGTTCTTCGATGGGCGGGTGGACAGCGTGGCAGGGCTGCAAGTGTCAAAAGACGGCGGGTCAACTTGGACCGCTCCGCTGAGTCCCAATGACGCCTCGGCCGTTCCTGCCCCGCCTGGGTGTGACCCTCTGCGGGCCGCCCAGCCGTCCGCATTCGGCATCGCCTTGCGGCCGGGGACGACCGAAGTGCTGGTGGGTACGAATTGTGGGATTGCCCGCAGCACTGATGGCGGGAACCACTGGGTTCGGTTTGACCCGACGAGCAACGCAGTGTTGCCCAACAGCGTGTGGGACGTCGTAGCCCTTCCCGGAGGGCAGACCTATGCCTGCGGCGACGACGGTCTGTTGTTCTCCACTGATGGACAAACCTGGAATACTCCACTGTCGCCCAATAGACCTCCGACTGCAGTGGGAGGGTTCTGTTCGCTCGCCGTCTCTCCTGAGGAACCTAACGTTATCTTCGTCGTGTTCGCCAACCTCGACAACGCAGGCTTCGGCGAGCTCTTCGGGGCCGGAGGCAGTGAATTCTACGAAGGCCGGATCAACTTCGGCACGAGTTCCGTCTTGTGGACGAGGTTGCCCGACGCAGTGGTGCCTCCGACCTACCCCGACGACATTCCGACCAACTCGCCGGCAGTCAACGACAGGAAGGGCCGCGTTCCATTTGTAGTAACGAATGACCGCGCCTCGGGCTACGATGTTTGGGTTGGCGAAGGATCGCTGTGGCGGATTCCCTGCACGACGCCGCCGGATGGGGCATTGACGACACCCCGATGTGCAACGCAGATGAGCGCGTGGTCAGGAAGTTACAGCGACCACCTCGGAGGTCAAGCGAACGCCCATGGCGATTCCGGAGACCTCGAGTTTGACCCGACCGTCGCCGTCGACGCTTGTCCCACGTTTTACTCCTCGGATGGTGGCATCTACCGCAACGAGAAGACAACTACTCCCGGTTGTCACGGTACGCCAATTCCTTCGTCTCCGGTTGGTACGTTGCCAGGCCCGGGGCAAACCAGATTCCTGCCCGCTAACGTCGGCGTGCACGCCCAGATGTTGTGGGGTATGGCTGGTGTGCATCGTCCCGGAATCGCCGACGAGGACATCTACTTCGGTGCCCAAGACATTGGAGCCTTCGGCACCTTAAATGCCGGGGCGCCCAAGCCGACGTGGAAGCAGCTCTCAGGAGGAGACGAGTTTGATGTCGTCGCCGATGAGACCCGAGTCGTCACGAATTTCTTTGCGCTGTTGTCAGGGGGCGCTGGCTTCACCAACATGACGGAGGCGATTCCCGCCACTATCTGGAGCCCACCGGGCGGCGGAATGGGAACGGTCTTCAGCTTCACGTCTCCGATCGCTCAATCCGACGATGAGTACTGGATCCTCAGCCGGGGCTTTGCCGGGCCCCCAGAAGTTCCGCCCGGCCTCTACGTTACGAATGATCTCACGACATTTGTCAGCACCGTGACGGCTAACCCAGCAACGCTACAACGGGGCAACTGGGAAGCTGCGGCGAACGTGCCGTGCGACATCAAGCTGGCGGAGGACCCTACAGGAGTCCAGTCGTATGTGTTGGCGGGTAACTGCAATTTCAACAGCCCTGATCAGTTATGGACACTGCCGCCATCGTCAGATGTGTGGCAACAAATTAACGCGCCGGCCGGGGGCGCAGGTTTCAGCATGTTCGCAGTCGACCCGAATGACCCGCGACGGCTCTACGCAGCGGTGGTTGGGAACGGTCGTCCTCGCATGTTCCGCTCCGAAACCGGTGGTGCAACTGGCTCGGATTGGGTGCTCGATGTCGAGCTTACCGATCTGATGCATGGGCGAGGCGCATTCGTGGCGCAGCCCCAAAATGTTAATGATGGTGTATTCCCGTTAGTCCAACCGACCTTGATCGCCTTCGATCCCGAGGATCCCAGCATCATCGTGGCGGGCGGCCGCGAGTCTGGCGTCTTCATCTCGAGTAACGGAGGTGAAAGCTGGGCGGTTCTGACTGATCCGTTCGGCATGTCGGACATTCCGCACCTACCTCGCCCTTTCTTCGCTCACTTTGATCACGAAGCAGGAAAGACGCGTGTCTACATTGGCAGCGTGGGCAGAGGCGTGTGGAAGATCGAGCTCGCCAACGCCGACTTGTCAGTTGACAAGATCGATTCGCCTGACCCGGTGGTGGCTGGTAGTAATCTCACCTACACGATCCAAGTCACGAACGCCGGTCCTGACGTCGCGTTGCATCCGGTGATGGAAGACGTCCTACCGAGTGGGACCACCTTCCAGTCGGTGCAAACACCCGCGGGCTGGTCGTGTGAGACACCGGCGGTGGGGAGCGAAGGAGTCGTCCGTTGCGCGGCCGAAGAGATGTTGCCTGGGACGGAGACGTTCTCGATCGTTGTGTTCGTCGCGCAACCTCACGGAACAATTTTAGCCAACCTGGCTCGAGTTGTTTCAGCTGCGCTCGACGCCACGCCAACCGACAACACGATCATCGAGAGTACGAACGTCTTGGTGCCTGTGGCGATCAATATCCGGCCGGGCGGTTACCCGAACTCTGTCAACCTCAAGAGCAATGTCACGGTGGCTATCCTAACGACGAGTGCCGGTGAGTATGGTCTTCCGCTGGCTTTTAACGCAACGACGATCAACCCACTGAGCGTGCGCTTTGGACCTGCCTCCGTAGTCTTGGGCGGCGTTGGAGGAGCACCAGAGATCCACCTTACCGGTCACATTGAAGATTCGTACGAGCTCGACGAGAACACAAAGGATGGGGATCTCGACATGGTCTTACACTTTAAGGCTGCCGCCGCTGGTCTTACGCCGGGCACAACAAACGCGTGCGTTCGGGGGACATTCACCAGGGGCGGTACTACCTTTTTGTTCTTCGGTTGCGATTCGATCAACATCGTGCCGTAGCCGAAAGACGTGCTGGAAAACTCGATCCAAAATGACATGTGCGGACAACTACCGGATCATAGTGGGTGGCTCGCTGGTGGAAGACCTCCCGCGCGGCCCGATTGTGCATGCCGATGGCCGCTACTACACGCTGCGTGAATTAGGTTCTTACTGATCGAATCGTGACGCTGAACCAGTCGGATCGCCGGACACTTCCGGCGTGCTAATACAAAAGAGAGAACCAGTGTCTGAATTATCATCATTCAGATTACGGATCGTGTTGCTGCTACTCGCGACAGTTTGGCCTGGGCATTAGATCGAATCTCAAAGTCATGAGTTCACCAGAACTTCACGACATGAGAGCAGCTCTCCCTGCTAGAAGACCTTCGTCTGCTAGACACTTGCTTCTATCAGATCGTGAATCAGCTTCGATTAATGGGAACGACAGTAGCGATACGGAACGCGAGGAGGGATTGGATTTGCGCGCCAGGCTTAACTACAGCTTTCTATTTTTACTTCGCTGATTAAGTCATCTTTGTTACTCTCAGCAACCCAGGGAGTTAAGAAACAGGGAGTCTAAGCGTGAAACAGTTGATCTGGCGTCATCGACGGCGACCATCTCCTTCGCGCTACTTCATTTCATTTCTTCTATTGGCCTTGGTGCTGATTTCCGCCAGAGTCAGTGGTCAGGAAGTAGTGCAGAGAAAAGCCGGAGAGTCGACGGAGAACTTTGCGGGCAGGGTTTTGCCGCCAAAGACCGAATTGGCTCATAAGGTTTTGATCGGTTCCTTTGGGCCGTCGAGCAATAACATTCTTTTGCTATTTCGTCCCGAATTAGATAGTTCAAATTACACGGGTTGGGTTTTGATGCCCCAGGACAAATCGTTTTCTTCTTATCAAAAAGTGGTCCTTCCTCCAATGGAAGAAATCCCGCGGCATTTTGACATCACAGTCTCGTCGGTGCTTTACGCAAACGCCGACAAAGATAAAGAGCTGGAGCTAATCGTACTTTACGAATACTACCGTACCGGTAGCGGTACCGACACCGGTAATGCCGCTTATGTCTATGACTGGAGCGGTCGTGAGTTTGTGATTCTCGACAAAATAGGTATGAAATTAGTTGGACTCAAAAGCGGGGCGGCCGTGCGCCGCAAATTGAAAGCTCTGGGCTATTAGTCGAGTGCTCAAAGTAGCCGGAATCACGCCATTCCTTTACCGTGGATGACACAGGGGCCGGCCGAGTTTCTGTTAGAGATTAGCGAAGTCGCTTCCTCTTCTAATGAAACGGCTTTTCCTTTCCATCATTCTTGTAGTGGCCTGTAGCTCCAGGCCGCCAGCAGTCGCCGCTGCTAAAGTTGGACCACCTAAGCCGTACGGTCCGGTACCATCAGCCCGACAGCTCCGCTGGCATGAAATGGAGTTCTATGGATTCATCCATTTCACCATTAATACCTTTACCGATAAGGAATGGGGTTATGGTGATGAACCTTCTGCAATCTTCAACCCCACTGACTTTAATGCTGAACAGATTGTCCGAACCGCAGCGGCTGCAGGAATGAAAGGTCTAATCCTGACCTGCAAGCATCATGATGGATTCTGTTTGTGGCCATCGAAATACACCGAGCATTCTGTCAAGAACAGCCCGTGGCGAAACGGTCGAGGTGATCTGGTCAAGGAGATTGCGAACGCATGTCGTAAGCATGGACTGAAGTTCGGCATCTATCTCTCTCCCTGGGATCGAAATCATAAGGATTATGGCCGGCCGGAATATCTGACTTATTTCCATAATCAACTGCGCGAACTGCTAACATCATATGGTCCGGTTTTCGAGATCTTCTTCGATGGGGCGAATGGCGGCGATGGATACTACGGCGGAGCTCGGGAGACCCGCACGATCGATCGCGACATATATTATGATTGGCCCACGACCTGGAACCTCGTTCGTAGACTCCAACCAGAGGCTTGTCTTTTTAGCGATGCTGGACCAGATGTACGCTGGGTCGGTAATGAGCGCGGAGTCGCCGGCGATCCCTTATGGAGCACTCTCAATAAAGACGATTTCGCGCCTGGTAGAGCCGACGTAGCTCGGTTGAATCGTGGTGATCGTCCGGGCTCGCATTGGGTGCCAGCGGAATGCGATGTTTCGATCAGACCAGGTTGGTTTTATCACCCAGGTGAAGACCACCAGGTCAAGAGTGGCGCAAGGCTCGTCGATCTTTACTATGCGTCCGTCGGTCGCGGAAGCTCATTACTACTTAACCTGGCGCCTGATCGTCGAGGGCAAATTCCCGAACCAGACGTGATTTCACTGCGGGAATTTCGTCGCATCCTCGACGCGACATTCAGGGAAGACTACACGCAAGGAGCACGAGTTACTGCAAGCAATACTCGGGGAAATGATGAGCGTCGCTTTTCCCCGCGAAATACTATCGATCGGAGACGTAACACATATTGGGCCAGCGATGATCAGATCAAGACGCCGGAGTTAACTATCGATCTTGGTCAGCAGCGAACATTCAATGTGGTTCGCCTGCGTGAGTATCTTCCTTTAGGTCAAAGGGTGGAAGCATTTGCGTTGGACGTCTGGAAGGATAACAAATGGCAGGAGTTTGCCAGTGGAACAAGCATCGGCAACTGCAAGCTCGTCCGTGGTAAACCTGTAACCACTTCGAAGGTTCGTTTGCGGATCACGCAGGCATCGGTTTGTCCCGCGATCTCCGAGTTGGCGCTGTTCGCTGAACCGAAATAAGTCGATAATCACAAATGAAAACGAAAGCTCTTAGCTTTATTCTGTGTCTTGTCGCGATCTCGGCCCCCTTTTTTTCCGGGGCTAGCATGAGCTCAGCAGAAGATCAGCTTCCTTATAAGAACCCCGGGCTTCCCGTCGAACAACGCGTAGCCGATTTGCTGCCGCGAATGACGCTCGAAGAAAAGGTCGCGCAGTTAACATGCCTTTGGACCAATCGCCCGCAGGTTAATCCGCAAACTGATTTTGCAAACGACCGCGGCGACTTCTCAGCGCAAAAAGCCTCAGTAGTAATGAAACACGGCATCGGCCAGATCGCGCGACAGAGAGAACAGAAAGATCCGCGTGGGGGTGCGATGTTTGCCAACGCTGTTCAGAAGTGGTTGATAGAGAACACGCGACTCGGCATCCCGGCGATTCTTCACGACGAAATCCTGCACGGACACATGGCCAAAGGCAGTACGAGTTTTCCGCAGCCGATCGCGCTTGCCACCACCTGGGATCCGGAGTTTATCGCGCGAATCTTCACAGCCGGAGCGCTGGAGACACGGGCACGCGGCAGTCATCAAGTGCTTGGACCAAATCTGGATTTGGGGCGAGACCCACGGTGGGGACGTACTGAAGAGACTTACGGCGAAGATCCTTATTTCACTTCCCGGATGGCGGTGGCGATTGTAAGAGCCTTGCAGGGAACTGGCCCAGCCATCGATAACAATCACGTTATCGCCACAGCCAAACATTTCGCCGCGCACGGCCAGCCGGAGAGTGGAACGAATATCGCGCCTGCGAATTTTTCAGAACGTGTCTTGCGCGAATACTTCTTGCCCAGCTTTAAAGCTGCCGTTAAGGAAGCGGGCATCATGAGTATCATGCCATCGTACAATGAAATCGATGGCGTGCCCTCTCACGCTAATAAGTGGCTGCTGCAAAAGATCCTGCGGGAAGAGTGGGGGTTCAAGGGCCACGTAGTCTCTGACTACTATGCGATTCCACAGATGGTGGATCTGCATCGCGTGGCGCCAGACAAAAATACCGCGGCTAAGATTGCGATCGAAGCAGGTGTCGATACGGAACTTCCAGACCCCGATACGTTTACGACACTCTTAACACTGGTGAAAGACGGACGAGTCTCCGAAGCGACGCTCAATCAGGCAGTCGCGCGAAACCTGCGCGCAAAGTTCCTGTTGGGTTTGTTCGAGAACCCGTATGTTGATGTCGAACGCGCTGTGCAGGTCACAAATTCGAGTGAACATAGATCGTTGGCGGCTGAGGCGGCACGGAGATCCATCACGCTTCTGAAGAATCAGAACAACCTGTTGCCTTTGAATCGCAATACCTTGAAGTCGATCGCTGTGATTGGTCCAAATGCTGCTCAAGTCCATCTCGGCGGCTACAGCGATGATCCCGGCCGCGGCGTTAGCGTGCTCCAGGGGATCAAAGACAAGGTCGGGAACGGAGTCAAAGTGGTCTATGCCGAAGGTTGCAAGATAACTAAGGAGGGTGGTAACTGGTTTGCCGATACGGCTCATCTCAGTGATCCGGTAGAGGATCAGAAACTGATAGCAGAAGCGGTTGCCATCGCACAGAACGCGGATGTGGCGTTGCTCGTCCTGGGTGGCAATGAAGATACAAACAAAGAGGGATGGGCCGACAATCATCTCGGCGATCGTGACAGTCTTGAACTTGTCGGGCGGCAGAATGACCTTGTCAAAGCAGTGCTTGAGACAGGAAAACCGACAATAGTCGTACTCATCAACAGTGGGCCACTTTCAATTAATTACATTGCCGAGAATGTCCCCGCAATTCTTGAAGGCTTCTATTTAGGACAGGAAACCGGCGTCGGCGTCGCTGATGTTTTGTTTGGCGACTACAACCCGGCCGGCAAACTTACGATTAGCTTCCCACGATCGGTTGGCCAGTTGCCCCTCTACTACAACCGAAAGCCGACAGCGCGACGCGGTTATCTGTTTGCCGACAAGGAACCTCTTTTTCCGTTCGGGTTTGGCCTTAGCTACACGACGTTCGCCTATTCCAATGCGAAGATTAATCCAGCGAAAATCGGAGTCGCCGGTGAGACGAAGGTCAGTGTTACTGTCACCAACACTGGCAGGCGCGCAGGTGACGAAACCGTTCAACTCTACATTAGCGATCTGGTAAGTTCTGTTACCCGCCCCATTAAGGAGCTCAAAGATTTCAAACGCATTTCGCTTTCGGCGGGCGAAAGCAAAACGGTCGAATTCGTTATCACGCCTGAGAAACTTTCCTTTCTCGACTTGAATATGAAAAACGTGGTCGAGCCTGGTTGGTTCGACGTGATGGTAGGAACGAGTTCCGTGAAGTATGAAACACTAAAACTTGAAGTTGTAGCGAAGTAGTTTGGTGGCTTGGTTCTTTGCTCCGGAGGAGCAAGATGTTTATAGACACAAGAATACTTTGAGTTTTCGCTCCGTCAGGAGCGAAATGTAACGGAGTCGCCACAACTTATCGCGCTCCTCCGGAGCGCAATTATTAAAGGTGACAGCGCTATAAACATGGTGCTCCTCCGGAGCACTTCTTAGTCGAGATGTTTTGAACAAACTCTTCGTCCAAAGCCACGTATGGAGCCAGGCACAGCAGGGGCAATCATGAAAACTAACAACTATCAACCAACGAAGGCACACAAATTTACTTTTGGCCTCTGGACAGTTGGCAATCGCGGACGAGACCCGTTTGGCGATGCGACTCGCCCGACTCTTAGTCCCATAACTATGGTCAAGCGTTTGAGTGAGCTGGGCGCCTACGGCGTGAATCTTCACGACAACGATCTGGTACCGATCGACGCTACACCAGGTGAACGAGAACGCATTGTGCGGGAATTCAAGCAGGCGCTCGATGACCACGGGATGAAAGTCCCGATGGCCACCACGAATCTTTTTTACGACCCGGTATTCAAAGACGGCGCCTTTACTTCGAGCGATCCGCGAGTGCGGCTATATGCGTTGCAGAAGACAATGCGCTCGATGGATCTGGGTGCTGAACTTGGTGCACGCATTTACGTGTTCTGGGGTGGACGCGAAGGCGCGGAAGTCGATGCCGCCAAAGATCCGCGTGACGCGCTGAAATGGAATCGCGAAGCCCTCAACTTCCTTTGTGAATACTCGATCGATCAAGGCTACGACTACCGCTTTGCGTTGGAAGCAAAGCCGAATGAGCCACGCGGAGATATCTATCTGCCAACCACCGGCGCGATGCTTGCTTTTATAGCCAGTCTCGACCATCCGGATATGGTCGGCGTTAATCCGGAGGTTGGGCACGAACAGATGTCAGGTCTCAATTTCTACCACGTTGTAGCGCAGGCGATAGAAGCGGGAAAACTTTTTCACATCGATCTCAACGATCAAAAGGGGCCACGCTTCGACCAGGATCTACGCTTTGGCTCCGAGTCGATTAAGAACCTCTTCTTCTTGGTGAGGCTACTGGAGTCTGCCTACGATGGTCCGCGCCACTTCGACGCACATTCTTATCGCAGTGAAAATGAAGAAGGGGTGTGGGTGTTTGCGGCAGGCTGCATGAGAAATTATCTGATTCTTAAAGACAAAGCCCGGCAGTTTGACGAAGACGCTGAAATTCAATCACTACTGAATGAGATACGCGGCGATGGCGAAGAGAATATCGAGCTCCTTGGAACTTACAGTTCCGAGAAAGCAAAGAGAGTGAAAGAGCTTTCACTAGATCGCACAGAGTTAGCCAGCAAGCCTTTACCTTATGAACGCCTGGACCAGTTGACGGTCGATATCCTGTTTGGCGTCCGCTGATAGTTTCTCTGTGCAACCTCCGTGTTCTCTGTGCCTCTGTGGTGGAGTCTTTCGCGCGGCTTATCCACCACAGAGACACAGAGAACACGGAGGTTGCACAGAGAAGAAAACATCACCATGAGCACAAGTTTACGAAACACTTCGGCGCTCTTTCTCTTACTCGCGGTTGTTTGGTCCTTACTTTCGCCAAACAACGTCGTTACTCAGTCGTTACCACCTTACAAAAATCCCAATCTGCCAATTCAAGCGCGCGTTGACGACCTCGTCTCACGAATGACGCTCGAAGAAAAAGTCCTGCAGATGCAGAATAGCGCGCCTGCTATCGACCGATTGG
>DATJKB010000360.1:0-3208 GCA_035491875.1 Pyrinomonadaceae bacterium
GCCGCAATCAAATTTGCGAAAGATCGACGATTTGATTTGGCTCTCACCGATCTGAAGATGACAGGCATGGACGGCATCGAGCTGCTCCAGCATCTGTTAGCGCTCGACTCTTCGATCATCGTTATTTTGCTGACGGCGCACGGTTCAATCGAATCGGCGAAAGAGGCATTGCGTCGAGGAGCATTTGATTACCTCGAAAAACCCTACGACAAGACAGCGCTTTTGGAGACTATCAATCGGGCTCTCGATCGACTGGATGTTATCGATACCGAGATCGTTTCTGCTTCACCGAAGATGGACACGGTGAAGAAGATGATCCTTAAAGTGGCTCGATCCAATTCTACGGTTTTGATTCGAGGTGAATCGGGAACAGGCAAGGAGCTAATTGCACGGGCTGTTCATAATCAATCTCCACGGTCGACAGAAATGTTCCAGGCAGTGAACTGTGCGGCCATCAACGAGAACCTGCTTGAGTCGGAACTTTTTGGGCACGAGAAAGGATCGTTCACCGGCGCGCACGCTGAAAAGAAAGGACTGTTTGAAATTGCTGACCGCGGCACTCTGTTTCTGGACGAGATCGCCGAACTCGATGTTGGTATTCAAGCGAAGCTGCTCCGTGCTTTGCAGGAACGCAAGATTCGTCGAGTTGGAGGCACACACGAAATGGCTGTAGACGTGCGCGTGATCGCTGCAACCAATCGCGATTTGCGTGCAATGGTTGCGGATGGCCGTTTTCGCGATGACCTTTATTACCGGATCAATGTGCTGTCGATTGACGTGCCGCCTCTGCGTGAACGCCGAGAAGATATTCCTGTGCTGATCGATTACTTCCTGCACAAGCACACACGTAACACGTCGCGTCTGGTGCGCGGTTTGACTCCGGAAACACGGAAGCTAATGGTCAGCTACAGTTGGCCAGGGAATGTGCGACAACTCGAGTCGGCCATTGAGCGAGCGATTCTGCTATGCGAAGGCGATTTGATCACCCTAGACGATCTGCCCTCCGAAGTACGACAAGAAGTTGGACCAGCAGCAGAAGGCGCATTCAAGTTGCCCGCTGAAGGAATCAACTTCGAAGAGGTCGAGCGTAACCTGATCACCCAGGCCATGGAACAAACCGACTACAACATCACCAAGGCAGCAAAACTACTGGGACTTACCTTTCGTACGCTGCAATACAGACTGGAGAAGTTTGGGATCAAAAAGCAGGAGACTAAAGAAGCGGCGGGCGGGGAATAGCTGATCCGAGAATCTGTGGCTCGACTAACGGCGCGATGTGGAAAACCACATTGGCGCCGTTCGTCTATTGATGCAAGGTTGAACCTCCGAAACGTTCTACTACTACTAAAACTCTGACGGAGGCTTAATCATGAGATCTCTCTCCATACTTTTACTGCTCGCCGTCATGTCCAGCGGCTGTTCAAAGCAAGAGAGCACCAACAACGCTGCGCTCTCAGAACCAGCAGGCGCGACGGTTGCGAAGACAGGACGAAAAGCAATTTCGGACGAGCAAGTTATCCCCAATGCCCAACCTGTATCTTTAGTGGCTGCAGATTCGGCTGAAACAGTTGCCGCCGCAGCGGATCGAAAAATCATCAAGAACGCCGAGCTCACTCTCGAAGTGACATCGCCCAATGACGCTCAACGCAGTGTTGCTTCCATTGCGGAATCGCAGGGCGGTTTCGTCGTCACATCTGAGACGAAAATCAGTGAGAATCACGATCCTTCGAAACGAACAGTTGAAGTCAAACTCATTGTGCGCGTTCCGGCTAAACAGTTTGATGGCGCACTAGCAGCTATCGAGAAGCTTTCGACGAATGTTATTCGCCGCGGGATTTCAGGCAGTGATGTCACTGAAGAATTCATTGACCTGGAGGCCCGCATCCGGACTCAAAAAGCGTTGGAGCTTCAATTCATCGAAATCATGAAGCAGGCCGACAATATCAGCGATGCTCTCGAAGTGCAGCGACAGATTGCGGGAGTCAGGACCGAGATTGAGAAACTCGATGGACGCAAGCGCTTTCTTGAGAACCGCGCAAGCCTGTCGACGATCGCTGTCGATCTCAAAAGTCCGGTCTTCATCGCAGTTAATACAAGCAGTTTTGGACGAAGCCTCCGCGAGTCTGTTTCAGACAGCGTCGGAGTGGCCTCGGCTATCGTTCTCGGCTTAACGCGCTTCTTTATCATAATGATTCCGATACTGGTCCTGATAATTCTACCTGTCGGATTAATCGCGAGTATTTTTGTCCGTCGGGTCCGACGCATCCGGCTAAACGTGACTCCGGTTTCAGAGTGACGTCATGTACACTTGAGGTGTGTCGAAACTTACCGCTGTTCTTGTTGTAATCGCATGCCTGTATCTGGCGGCGTGTTCTCGTCCAACTGAGTCGAACACGCCGCGGGCAGGCTCAAACGAATCTACGGAAGGGCGTCGAATTGCTTCCGTGGACGTTGTTAAGGTGTCGCCCGAGGAAGTTACGGTCGAACCCGGAGAGACCGCTGACGCACGTGTGCGCCTCACAATTGACAAAGGCTTTCACGTGAATGCAAATCCTCCGAGCTTCTCCTATCTGAAAGCAACTGAGCTCGAAGTGAAGCCTGACGCTGGCATCTCGATCGACTTCACCAAATATCCCGATCCATTAACCAGAAGTTTCGAGTTTGCCGAAAAGCCCATAGCTGTTTATGAAGGCGAGACTCAGATCATTGTTAGGCTGAAAGCAGATCGAACCGCAAAACCCGGACGAACAAACCTTGCTGCCACCCTGCGTGTCCAGGCCTGCGATGAAAAGGTTTGTTATGCTCCCGGCACTAAAGACGTTTCGATTCCCGTGGTTGTGCAATGAAGAATGTTTGGGTTCCAATCGCCGCTGTCTGCACGCTGGCGGCGATCGTTTTGGTTATCCGGCTGAACTTTGAAGCGTCATTTGTCGTTGCTGCGATTGGTGCTGTCGCATGGTTTCTGAATTATCGCCAGCAGGTCCGGACACGGCTCGGCGGATTTGAAGATGAAGACGAATCGTTCGAAGGACGGGCGGTGGATGAGAAACAAAACGCTGAAGATTCTATTTCTTAGTTTATTGCTATCGCTTAGCGGAAGCGCCGTCCGAGCAATCGCATCCGATCAATCAGACGTGCGCGATGCCGTTCAGCGTGTATTTGAACAACTCAAATCGCGCGACTACGGAGCGCTCTACGACGTTCTGCC
>DATJKB010000361.1:0-3890 GCA_035491875.1 Pyrinomonadaceae bacterium
GCCACGTTTTTCATTGTCGGCAAGAACGGAGAAGCTCAGCCTGATCTGATTCGTCGCATCGTGAATGAAGGCCACGAGATTGGGAATCATACGTTCACGCATCCCAACCTCGGCGAAGTGCCACTGTCCATCACCAAACTCGAGTTGACAGCAACGCAACGGCTGATTGAATCGTTAACTGGGCGCTCTACCGTTTTATTTCGACCGCCTTACTTTGGCGATGCTGAAGCGGATAAACCTCAAGAAGTTGAACCTGCGTACGTTGCGCAACAGCTTGGCTACATCATGGTTGGCGTTCGGATCGATCCAGACGATTGGCAATTGCCAGTCAGTCCCAACGACGTCGTCAATCGGACAATCAATCGAGCGCTGGATTCAAATCCCGAAACTCGTGGACAAGTGATTCTGCTTCACGATTCGGGCGGCGATCGCTCGGCAACGGTCCAGGCCTTGCCGCAATTGATTCACGATTTGAAAGCGCGTGGATTTCGGTTTGTGCCCGTATCTGAATTGGCCGGTTTGACTCGCGACCAGGTAATGCCGCCGATTCCCTCGAGTGAACGTGTATTCACGCGCGCAGACGCCGTGACTTTTTTCTTTTTATCAGTCGGCGGCTGGACGCTGCAATGGGTTTTCATCATCGGCATATTGCTTGGCCTTGGTCGATTGTTTTTCGTAGGCTCCCTCGCGCTTGCGCAGTGGTTGCGTTCAAGACGTCGCGAACGGTTGCACGAAGGAGAGGAGACTGCACCGTTTGTTTCAGTCATCGTTCCGGCATTTAACGAAGGAGTAGTAATCCCGAAAACAATCAAGAGTCTGCTGGATTCTGACTACGAGGCTTTCGAGATAATCGTTGTTGACGACGGCTCTCAAGATAACACCAGCGAGGTTGTCATTGAGCAATTCGGAAAAAACGCACGCGTTCGACTCTTCACAGTGAAGAACAACGGAAAGGCCGAAGCTTTAAATACAGGCCTGGCACATGCAAATGGCGAAATAATTATCGCGCTTGATGCCGACACTTTATTCGGACCGCAAACAATAAGCGCACTTGCCAGGCGTTTTGTTGATCCGCAGATCGGCGCTGTTGCCGGCAACGCCAAGGTCGGCAATCGAACAAACATCATCACTCGATGGCAAGCGCTCGAGTACATCACTTCACAAAACATGGATCGTCGCGCGTTTGCCAGTTTGAATTGCATCACTGTTGTTCCGGGGGCAGTGGGTGCGTGGCGTCGCGATCTGCTAACGACCGCTGGTGGCTTCTCGCCTGACACGCTCGCTGAAGATCAAGATCTGACGTTACGGATCCGCCGCCTTGGTTACAAAATCGGCTATGAAGAAACTGCTGTGGCGTGGACAGAAGCTCCCGACCGACTGAAGACTCTCGCGCGGCAGCGATTTCGTTGGGCGTACGGCACACTACAGTGCATGTGGAAGCACAGCGACACACTTTTCCGACGGCGATACGGGTCGCTCGGGTTTATAGCCATTCCGAACGTCTGGGTTTTTCAGATCCTCTTTTCATTGCTATCACCCGTCATGGATCTGATGCTTCTTTATACTTTGATCTCGACACTCGTCGATTACTTACAACAACCGACGGGATATTCATCGACGAACTTGCAACAAGTGCTTTTCTATTACGCGTTATTCCTGGCAATTGACTGGGTCTCAGCGTGTTTTGCTTTCATGTTGGAACGGCGTGAACGATGGGGTTTGCTCTGGTGGTTGTTTTTGCAGCGGTTCTGTTATCGACAGGTTATGTACTACGTGATGATTAAGTCAGTCGGCATGGCGCTGCGTGGTCCAGTTGTGGGCTGGGGCAAGCTCGAACGGAAAGCTACTGCTGAGGCGCGTCCGT
The DNA here is from genome assembly GCA_035491875.1 of Pyrinomonadaceae bacterium. GTDB lineage: Bacteria > Acidobacteriota > Blastocatellia > Pyrinomonadales > Pyrinomonadaceae > PSRF01. The sequence goes on from DATJKB010000361.1 coordinate 1,865, forward strand.
AATTAGTTAGACAGGATTGACAGAATGAACAAGATAGACCAATTGGAGAGATTCGTTTGCGCACTTGATCTTGTTTGAATCCATCCTGTTCATCCTGTAATCCTGACTTAGTGAGGCGGGGAAGATGCGAAAGCGCAGGATATGGATTGTCTGGCTGACGCTGCTGTTCGCCGCATTCAGCTTCAGATTGTTTCTTGCAGTCCGCCTTGCAAACGACGCTCCCGACGATGGTCGCGTCTACGCACAACTTGCACGAAATGTTCTTGAGCAGCACGTTTACTCACACGAAAGCGAAGCTCCTTACGTTCCCTCGTTGATCAGATTGCCGGGTTACCCACTTACCCTGGCGGCCATTTATTCCGGATCCGGACATACCAACAACACGGCAGTGAGAATTGTTCAGGCGGTTGTCGATTCAGCAACGTGCGGTTTAGTCGCCTGGGTTTCGTATTGTTGGATGCCCGACGAAGAGCGAAAACGTTATGCAGCCACCGCATCGCTCGCCTTAGCTGCGTTGTGTCCGTTCACCGCTATCTACGTCGCAACGATTCTCACCGAAGTACCAACGAGCTTTTTTGCCGTTCTGGCATGTTTGACCACTACATTGGCGTTCAATAGTTCAAAGGCGTCGCGATGGTTATGGGGGCTGACGGGTATTGTGTGTGGAATAGCAGTTTTGTTTCGGCCAGACAGTGGCTTATTTGCAGCTGCAATCGGGATAACGATGCTCCTTGGAGTGCGCCGGCTTGACGGCGCTTTAGCTAAAGCGGTGACAAGTCCCCGCACTCCAAAGAGGAGACTAATTTCAGCAGCCATATTTTCAATTGCATTTTGTGTTGTCCTGGTGCCATGGACCATTCGCAACGAACGAGTCTTTCACGCCTTTCAGCCGTTAGCGCCCGCACATGGAGAAATGCCGGGAGAGTTTGTGCCGAGGGGTTACCTGCAGTGGTTGCGCACCTGGATTGATGAAGAACGCTACATTGGACCAGTGCTTTGGTCCGTAGATACAAAGCCCATAGAAATGGAGTCATTTCCCAATAAGGCATTTGATTCAGATGCTGAGCGCGATCGTGTGGGCGCGCTTATTCAGAAATACAATCACCCGGATCAAGAAGAAGAGAAGAGCGCGAGTGAAGAAGAATCTGCAGATGAAGACAGTGACGAAGAGTCGGCGAATGAAGACGAGGCGACAACACAAGAAAATGCAGACCAGAACGTAGAATTAACACCGCAGATCGATGAACAGTTTGCGCAAATTGCACGGGAGCGAATTGCGCACTCGCGTTTGCGATATTACTTTGTGTTGCCGATCAAACGAGCGATCTCACTTTGGTCCGATACGCATTCGCAGTATTACCCTTTCGAAGGCGATCTCTTTCCGCTCGAGGATCTCGATTACACGATTCATCAAGAGATCTGGCTTCCCTTGTTTGCAGGTTTGACGTGGATTTATACGTTGCTGGGTGGTTTAGGATCGTGGCTATTGTGGCGCACGCGAACGTTCGACGCACGCCGTTGGGTGATTCTCTCGTTGCTGATCATTGTGCTGCGGTTGGGATTCTTTTCAACGTTGGAGAACCCCGAACCGCGTTACGTTGTGGAGCTCTTTCCGTTTCTGTCGGTTCTCGGTGGGATTGCGATCGCTAGGCCGCGAAGCGGGCGGTCAGCGTAAAGCCTAGGGCGTCAGCCCTAGGTCCACGTCCGTTTTATGATCAACGAGCCCGCGAAGCGGGCGACAACATTACGACACCGTGATCCAAACCACGGTTTAGTGTAATGTAGGCGCGTTTTACAATTCTCACATGATCGGAGACCCTCACAATGTCTCAATCGTTCACAAATTTGCTGTACCACCTCATCTTTTCAACGAAAGATCGCCGACCACTGATTACGTTGGAATACCAACCACGCTTGTATGATTACATTGGAGGTATTCTCCGGAACACCGGCGGCATATCTTTGGGTATTGATGGGGTGGAGGATCATGTTCACGTATTGGCGAAGCTGCGTCCCGATCGCGCTC
>DATJKB010000362.1:0-3380 GCA_035491875.1 Pyrinomonadaceae bacterium
TTCCTCAACATGGAAAGCAAGAACCCGAAACTGGAGTACTCCGGTCTGAAGAAGATCGATGGGAAGGAAGTGCACGCCATTAAATACACGCCCCGACATGGTTCAGACTTAAAGATCACGCTCTACTTCATGGCAAATACGTTCGAGCACGTGCGCACCGAATATGAGCAGACCATCTACCCCACTGACCAGCAACGGATTGGTGGCGGCGGTGGCCGGCCGACAGCCCCGGCCAGGCAACGCTCGTCACCGGCGAGAATCAATGTCACCGAAAACTACTCTGATTTCAGAATTGAAGAGGGCCTGAACCTTCCTCACACATACAAGTTCGAACTGTCGATCCAATCAGAAGTTAGACCTGCTTTAGTCAATTGGGCTTTTAATCTGACACAGTTTACGTTTAATGAACCGGTCAGTTTTTCCGACTCGTCCGGTGGAATGAATAACTAGCTGCACAGATTTTGGAGTGCGGGGACTTGTCACCGCTTTGGGACGTGGCAAATGGCGTTTCGTGAAAGCGGTGACAAGTCCCCGCACTCCAAAATCTGTGGAGCTTCGCAAGGTATCTCGCTAGAATCCATTCATGACTCCTTCGGCAGCGACTGAACTGTCACTAGCTCCACTGGGTGCCGGAGATCTGATTGATCGCGCCGTTCGACTCTATCGGCGCCATCTATTCATTCTCATTCGTATCGCTGCGCCACCCGTGATCGTTGCTGCCGCCGGGTGGATTCTCACCACCATCTCCTTTCGCCAGGTGTTTCAAACAGCCAGTGAAGGTGAATTAGCACTCTATGTTCTGGGTGGTTTTGTAGGACTGGCGATTACGGTCGGTGGCTACTTGTTCACGCTCACGGTAATGGGAGGCGCGACGCGTAATCTCGTTGCACATCTTCTTCGCAACGATCCAGTGTCTGCCAAGGCGACCTATGACGCAGTTCGTGCAAGGTTCTGGGGGCTGTTATGGGCATCAGTCCTCGTACTCGGTTGGATCATGATTGCCGCAGTCGCAGCGTTGACAGGGCTCTACATGGTCAGCGCTTTTCTGATCTTCGGTTCGCTGGTATTCGCTGCTTCAGCACCTGGATGGTTCGCCGCCATCGTGATAACCATCGGAGTGCTCATCTCCTCGTTTATTTCGTTATGGGTATTCTTTTTTGTTGTTGGCCGCGTGGCTTACGTGCCGCAGGTAATGCTCGTTGAAGGCCGCGGAATCATGGAGGCCTTTGGGAGAAGCTTTTCGCTGGCGCGCGGCAACGTGCGTCGTTTGATGGCGATGACTCTTTTCACTACCTTCGCAACTGAATCAGCGATGATGATCCTCTGGGCGCCGCTGACCTGGTACGGCTACATCAACGGCATCGACCCGTTCAATTCAGCGCAGTGGCCTGCGTGGTATGCAATCGTCTACAGCATTCCCGGCCCATTGAGTTCAATACTCCTGATGCCTGTGTGGATGCTTGGCCTCTCGCTTCTGTACGTCGATGAGCGGGTACGACATGAAGGTTACGATATCGAACTCATGGCCTCGCGACAGCTGCCTGAAATGCCAGACATAAACGTCACATCACCTCTCGGTACTGCCCTGGCACGCCAGGTCCGAACGCCACCACCAGCACCGCCGAGATCTTCCGGCAGTGTGCTTAACTTAGGCTGATGCGAAGCAAGTCACTCCTTTATTCTGAACACGCGCGTCGCGTCGTCTTCTTTTTCATTTTTCTCTTCCTCGCACCCACAATGGTGCATGCCGAATCCGTCGCTGACTATCAACGGAATCTGAAAGCGGCGATTACCGCGCTTGACACCTTGACGCAGACCGATGAGGAAGAAAGTCAACCGGCGTATCAGCAACGATTCGACTATACGTTGACGAACGTGCGTAGGCTTCTGCCCGAAACACAAATGGTGAAGTGTGGAGAAGAACTTTGCACAGTCGATAATTCGTGGTTGCACGACGGGCTGAAAGAGCTGCAAAAAGTTTCTGAAACCGAGTGGTTTCGTCAGTTGACTCGGATCATAGAACAGCTCAAGGCAATCGATGAACGGATAACCGAACTTCAATCTGCGATCGCGAGTGGATCGACGAAGTCAGAAGCGAAAGAACGACTCAGTGGGATTCTCGCCCGGCCGGAATACGCAACCAAGAGTCGCGCGAAGAGTGCCCTGGCCCGAATCATCGAAGCTATCGGTCGCTGGATCCAAAAACTGTTCGGTCGCACTCTTCCAACTGAACAGGGCGGTCGCAGTCCGGTGACGGCGATTGTTCAAATCGTAGTGCTTGCACTCGCATTTGGCGTTCTTCTGTATGTGATCAAGCTGCTGCTGCCGCGGTTCATGCGGCGTCGTAAAAAAGAACGAAAAGCCAAACCTGAACCACGGATCGTTTTGGGTGAACGACTCGAACCGGACGTGTCGGCTGTGGATCTTTTAGCTGAAGCGGAGGCGCTAGCTCGTAGCGGACAGATTCGCGCGGCCATTCGAAAAGCCTACATCGCATTGCTGGTTGAACTCGGGGAACGAAAAGTAATCAGTCTGGCTCATCACAAAACCAATCGCGATTACCTGCGGTCAGTGAGAAGTATCCCAGGTCTATACACGCTCATGGCCGGGCTCACCGATAGTTTTGAAAGACACTGGTACGGTCTTGGTCAACCTGAGCCAGGCGATTGGCAAAGCTTTCGCGACTTGTATAAAGCAGCCATCCACACGAGGACATAGGTTCGATGCGTCAACGGCTAACAATTATTCTGACTGTGATTGTGATCCTCGGTGCGATCGTGGTTCTCAACACGATTACTTATGTCAAAAAAGAAAAGCCGTTGGATACGGAGCTTGCTCCAAATCGTTCCACGTATCATTCAGGCCCGACAGGCACGCGAGCTCTTTACGACTTCCTAAGCGAGTCGGGATTGAGAGTGATTCGTTGGCGTGAATCACCGGATCGGCTGCTCACCAGTGGTGCGAACATCCGTACCCTCGTTGTGATCGGATCCACGCAGGTTCCATTTTCCGAAGAACACGCAGAGCCCGTGCTGGAGTGGGTTGCGAGGGGCGGACGTCTGATCCTCATCGACCGCGAGCCGCCGCATTCTCTGCTGCCCAAGTCCGATGATTGGTTGATTAACATGAAAGGCTACAGGTTTCCGTTTGCAGACATCGATCCGGCTGATCCGAAGGCGATGACGCAAACCGTGACTGCGATCCAGCCGGTTCAGCCGACCCTTTTCACTCAGAATATACAAGCGGTAATGCCTTCACAGTTCGCGGCTCGCGTGCGCATTACGCCAACAAAACCATCGTCCGACGAAGAAGAAGACTACGAAACGACAGAAGATGGGAAGTCTTCGCCGGCTCCAGTTGTTCATGTTGCTGACGAACAA
>DATJKB010000363.1:0-3113 GCA_035491875.1 Pyrinomonadaceae bacterium
AGTCGTCAATCAAATCGCCGACGAGTTTGTCCAGCGCATTGCAAAACGTGCGCAGTCGATGCGTATCGGTGCCGGCGTTGATCCGCAAACTGAGATGGGACCAAGTGTTGATGAGAACCAGTTCAAGACCGTGCTGCGATACATCGACGTCGGTCGCGAAGATGGGGCAACGATGGTTTGCGGCGGCGAACGCGTTACGGGGGACGGTTTTGATAAGGGCTATTTCGTCCAACCGACGTTGTTCGATCATGTTACGCCTGACATGCGCATCGCTCGAGAAGAGATCTTTGGTCCCGTCTTATCCGTATTGCGAGTAAAGGATTTCGATGAAGCAATGCAAGTGGCCAACGATTCTGAATTCGGTTTGTCGTCGTCGATCTTTACGAACGACGCTTCACGCATCTTTCGCTTCGTCGATGACATTGAAACCGGTATGACGCATATCAATTCGCCAACAACTGGCGGCGAAGCACACATACCATTCGGAGGAATCAAGGGCACAGGCATCGGTGATCGCGAGCAAGGGTCAACCGCGCTAGATTTTTACACCGACCTCAAGGTGGTTTACGTCGATTACACTGGTCGCAAGCGTGAGGGAAATCTTTATTAAAGAACACGAGCCTAGGACTGCTAAAGTGCTCTTCTTCTCATTCTCCCCAAGCTTTAGCTTGGGGTCGGAGGCTGCTTTAGAATCAGAAACCGTTTCAACGGGAATCACATACCTGACTCGCCTGTCTTTGCTCCGGAGGAGCAGGATGTTTATAGCTCTCGTTACAGAGAGAGGCGGCGCTCCAGCGGAGCGCGATGTACATCAGCCGACTGACATGTTGCTCCTAAAGGAGCAAAACACCTCTATTGCCCGCTGGTCTATAAACATGCTGCTCCTCCGGAGCAAAGACAGGTGAGTCAAGTTTGTGATTCCCGTTTCAAGGGCTTCCCGAGCGCCAAATACGCTCGGCTCATCGAAGTAACCGTTAAGACGGTTATCGATTTTAAGAAAGACCCCCTTTGTCCTGAGGCTGAAGCCGGGGATGAATGAGAGGCTGACGCGGTTGTAAGTTCGGAGGACATTTGAAACCCTCTTTATTGCTGGCGATTCTTTTTCTACTCTGTGCAAACGGCATCGTCGTTGCACAGACCAATCAAAGCCTCTATACCAGCGTGTCTCCGAAGAGTTGTCGAACTATCAAATCAACATCAGACGAAGGCGGATCGTATGAAGGACGCTGTCGTGGCGTAGCTGGTTACAACTTGATCGTCGAAGAAGGTGACCTCCGTACAAACATCAAAGTTGTAGCACCCGGCGGCACTGCGCGGTCGCTCGATCTGTGGACGATCGTGAGTTCTGCATTTTCGAGTCTTGGACCAAGAGTCGAATGGCGCATCACAAAACGCAGAGCTAAATCTACTCCGGTTGCCCTGATCATTCGCTATAACGCGAGCGAGAATGTTGACAACCCTAACAAAACGACATCCTATCTGGCAGTCGCGAAGATCACAGCCTCCGAGACGTGCGTTACTGACAAGATCCTTCCCGGACCCAATGCAAATGCCGACGCTCGTCGCGCAGCTGACTCTGCCGCGAGCAAGAGCTGCCTTAAAACTAATTAGGTCTATGCCGCCTACAAATTCAAAATCACTCTTAAGCCTACTAAGTAACGCAGAAACAAAGGAACCATAAATGAAGACGCTGATACGAAATGGTCGGGTGATTACTGCCGTCGATGATTACAAAGCTGACCTCCTTATCGAGAACGAACGTGTCTCTGTTATCGGTGCCAAACTCGATATGGAAGCTGATAGAACGATCGACGCGTCTGGAAAACTAGTAATACCCGGCGGCATTGATCCTCACACACATATGGAACTTCCGTTCGGCGGCACTGAAGCGTCCGACGACTTTCGCACCGGCACTATCGCCGCTGCACACGGCGGCACCACGAGCATCATCGACTTCGCTGTGCAGTACAAAGGTCAATCGTTAATAGAGGGCATCGATAACTGGCATAAGAAAGCTGAAGGCAAGACGGCGATTGATTACGGGTTTCATTTGATTACCACTGAACTCGAAGACAAACAGATAGAAGAACTCTACACCGCGATGGATGAAGGTGTGACGAGTTTCAAAATGTTCATGGCCTATCCGGGAGTATTTCTGGTCGACGATGCCACGATCTTCCGCGCAATGTCGGCGGCCGGTGCGCGCGGCGGATTGATCTGCATGCATGCAGAAAACGGAATCGTCATTAACGAGATCATCAAGCGCGCCCTCGAAAAGGGTCACACCGCTCCGAAGTACCACGCATTGACGAGACCGACTGTCGCTGAGGCTGAAGGTGTTCACCGCGCAATCGCCATCGCTGAGATGGCAGAATCGCCCGTTTATATCGTGCATCTATCGTGTGCCGATGCGCTCAACCAGGTGCGTCAGGCGCGCGACCGTGGTATCCCTGCGTTTGCAGAGACGTGCCCGCAGTATTTGTTCCTTTCGATCGACAACTACGACGAACCAGGTTTCGACGGCGCGAAATACGTGATGACGCCGCCGCTTCGTGAGAAATCGAATCAGGCCGAGTTGTGGAAGGGTTTGAAGATGGACGATCTGCAAGTTATCTCCACTGACCATTGCCCCTTCTGCATGAAGGAACAGAAGGAACTGGGCCGCGACGACTTCACCAAGATTCCGAATGGGGCGCCCGGAGTGGAGAATCGAGTGCCGCTGATCTACAACGGCGGTGTCGTTGAGAATCGAATCAGCCTGAACCGGTTCGTCGAGCTGACATCAACTGCCGCCGCAAAGATGTTTGGCTTGTTCCCGAAGAAAGGAACGATTGCAGTTGGATCGGATGCCGATATCGTGATTTTCGACGGCGACAAAGAACAAACACTGAGCCTGAAGACGAGTCATATGAATGTCGACTACAACGCGTACGAAGGCAAGAAGATCAAAGGTGTGGTGGAAACGGTCTTGTCGCGTGGCAAAGTGGTGATTGAGAACGGCGACTATAAAGGCAAGCCCGGCGATGGACAGTTTCTCAAACGCGGCACGTGCGTGAACGTGTAGCTTTTGGAGTGCGGCGACCTGTCGCCGCTTTCTTATGGTGTGACAGACC
>DATJKB010000364.1:0-9575 GCA_035491875.1 Pyrinomonadaceae bacterium
CGCGTCTCCGGCCGTCCCCGCGTCTCGTCCCCCCGTCTCGCCGTCTTCTTTAAGTGGCTGGTGCGGATAAGTCGCTTCGGCTTAGCGGCGTTATTCGTGTTCACTGCAATCGCGAAGCTTGTAGTCATCCGCGGATTTGCCGACAACGTTGGACAGCTGCTCACTGGCTCCGGATTCGATTCTGTGCGTTGGTCGTGGCCGGCGACGATCGCGGTAATCGCAATTGAGTTCTTGATAGCAATCTTGCTTCTCGTTCCAAAGACCGTGCGTGTCGGTGCCGTAGCAGCGGCTGCACTACTGACGTTCTTTGCAGGTTACGCTTTGTATTACGTGTACGGTTTGAAGGGTGAACCACTCGAGTGTGGATGCTTCGGTGGCATCATCGCGAGTCAACTCGGTGTCAGCACGGCGCTCCGGAATCTTGCTCTCCTGATCCCCGCGTTCATTGTTTGGTTTGGACATCGAAGAAAACGCGCGCGGGTGACGACAGCGTTCGTGCCGGAATTAGCGAATCGTCAATTGTGAATGGTAAATGTGAATCATGATTGCGCTCAACTGCTGCGCAAAGCTCAGCGTTCTCTGCGTTTCGCCGTCCTCTGCGTTTTAGCTGGGCCACATGACTCGGTCCAATCAACGATATAACGATCGCGGTACCAAGTTTGTTGAGTGGGTTCAATGCGGCCAAGAAAAAACGCTGAGGACGCCGACACGCAGAGAACGCTGAGCTTGCGCAGCCTAATCACGATTCACGATTCACGATTCACGATTGACGCTTCACGAGGGAGGTAGCATTGGCGAGTATCACATTCTGGGGCGGCGTTGGAACGGTCACCGGGTCGAAGTACTTAGTTGAAACTGAAAAAGCTCGAGTACTTGTCGACTGCGGATTGTTTCAGGGTCTTAAGGAACTTCGCGAACTTAATTGGCAAGATCCTCCATTCGATGCCCGTTCACTAAACGCAATCCTCATAACGCACGCACACATCGATCACAGCGGCTATCTTCCAAGACTTATTCGCCACGGTTTTCATGGGCCAATCTATTGCTCTCGCGGCACCGCAGATCTGCTCAAAATACTTTTGCCTGACGCAGCCCGCTTGCAGGAAGAAGATGCTGACTATCGTAACCGGCATCAGATTACCAAACATGCACCGGCGCTTCCGCTTTACACCGAAGAGGATGCCGAAGCCACCCTCAGGCTGATTCGACCAGTCGAAAACACTGGAGAACAGATCGAGATCGCGCCAGGGGTCATCGCCAGCTTTCGCATCGCAGGTCACATCCTTGGTTCGAGTCTGGTACTGCTCGAGTTAGCAAATGCAGGCGCAGCTGGTCAGGGTCGCCGCGTTCTGTTCTCCGGTGACCTGGGTCACTACGACCAACCAATCATTCGTGATCCAGTGCCGCCACCGCCATGCGATTACCTGTTGGTTGAATCAACCTATGGTGATCGCCTGCACGATCCCGAGAATCCGAAGATCGCTTTGGCTCGGATCATCAATGATGCAGCCAAGCGTGATGCGCCCGTTCTGATTCCTGCGTTTGCTGTTGGTCGCACACAGGAGATCGTCTATCTGATTCGAGAGTTGGAAGATGAAAAGGTAATACCGGTTCTTCCGGTGATTGTTGATTCACCGATGGCTGCCGCTTCTACGAGGGCGTACGCGGCACGGACTGAAGAGCATGATGAGGGTTATGCGAGTGTGTTGGCCCAACAGCGACATCCCTTGCGAACTCATTCAATGACGACCGCCTCGTCACGGCAGGAGTCAAAAAAACTGAATGATGCGCGTGGCGCGCGAGTCATTATCAGCGCGTCAGGAATGATGACAGGCGGACGCATACTTCATCATGCGTTGCGGCTGGTCCCGGACCCCGAAACAACTCTGGTGTTCGTCGGTTTTCAGGCAGCCGGAACGACCGGACGCAGAATCCAGGACGGTGAACAGCAAGTCAAAATACTGGGACAATATGTTCCGGTGCGTTGCCGCATAGCAAAGATCGGTGGATTCTCAGCGCACGCCGATTGGAAGGAAGTGCTGCGTTGGCTCGAAGGAATGGCCTCCGGGGTTCCGAATCGAACGTTTCTTACGCATGGCGAACCATTGGCTGCAATCTCGATGGGCGAACACATTAAGGAGCGGTTCGGTTGGCAAGTTCACGTGCCGCAGTATGGTGAGAAGATCGAACTGCTCTGAGAATTAGATCCACAGATTTCGGATTTCGGAATGCGGATTTCGGATTTCGTGTTGTTCAGAAGATGAGTACAAACGAGCTATTGCCATAAACACGAAATCCGAAATCCGAAATCTGTAGGTCAGCTTTTTGTCTGCGACCAAGCGGTTGCTATACTCCCCGCTTCCATAGTTACCGTAATCTTTCTGAGGAGCATTTTTCTTGAGCGTTCTTGTCGATAAAAACACGCGTTTGGTTGTGCAGGGCATCACCGGCAAGGAGGGAACGTTCCATACAAAACAGATGGTGGAGTATGGAACGAACGTCGTCGGTGGTGTCACACCGGGAAAAGGCGGCACAACACATGAAGGCATTCCCGTTTTCAACACCGTAGCTGATGCGGTTAAAGGCTCCGGCGCAAATGCATCAGTCATTTATGTCCCACCTGCATTCGCATCAGACGCAATCATGGAAGCGGCGGATGCCGGCATCCCCGTAATTGTTTGCATCACGGAGGGCATTCCAACGCTCGACATGGTGAAAGTGAAGGAATACCTCGGTGATAAGTCATCACGATTGATTGGGCCAAATTGTCCGGGAATCATCTCACCGGGCAAGTGCAAGATTGGAATCATGCCGGGTCACATCCATCGCGAAGGAAACATCGGAGTTGTTTCGCGCTCCGGCACACTGACTTATGAAGCGGTCGGCCAGTTAACCGCGCTGGGATTGGGCCAATCGAGCGCAATCGGTATCGGTGGTGATCCAATTGTGGGCACAACGCACGTTGATGCACTGCGATTGTTTCAGGAAGACGACGAAACCGAAGGCATCGTCATGATTGGTGAGATCGGCGGCACTGCTGAAGAAGAAGCTGCCGCGTTTGCGCAGCAGAATGTAACAAAACCAATCGTCGCGTTTATTGCCGGACAAACCGCTCCCCCCGGAAGACGCATGGGCCACGCAGGGGCAATCATCGCAGGCGGCAAGGGAACTGCTGCGGAAAAGATGAAGGCTCTAAGTGAAGCCGGCATACGCGTGGTGAAATCACCTGCTGATATCGGAAAAGAAATGCAGGCCGCTTTGCAATAGAGTTTTTTGAAGCCCATGCTCGAGCGAAGGCGAATAATCATACTTCTCGCAGTGCTAGTTCTTACATGCTTGTCATCGGTCAATGTTGGATCCCAAGCATGTGGCTTTTCGTTCAATACCTTTTTCATATTGAACGACAAAGGTGAGCCGCTAAAAGACGTCAGGATCGAATCGGCGAAGTCTGAGGCAATGTCAGCGGAACACTTTCAACTGATCACGAAGGTCCGTTGGGATGAAAAACTAAGTGGCTACGTTGTTTCGCATGGCCTGTGTGGTTCCCACGCAGATGTCCCATTGAAATTTGCCGCTGATGGTTATGAAGTTGCCGTTGAAACGATAGATATGACGTTCGGTAAGCGAGGGTATATCCTGAAACTTAAGCGAAAAGGAATAAGAGAAAAGGCTTCACTCTCTACAATCTCGTGTGCGGAGCAGCCTGCGCGCTGCGGCCAGCGGGAATAACTGCAAAATGAACAACCTAACTTTTGGAATAATCAAACCCGACGCGGTGCGCGGCGGCCATACCGGACAAATTATCGATCGTATTCTCGACAGCGGTTTTAAAATTCGGGGATTGAAACTAATCCACATGAGTCGCCAGGAAGCGGAAGGGTTTTACGCTGTCCATCGAGAGCGTCCGTTTTTTGCAGGCCTCACGGAATTCATGTCGAGCGCCCCGTGTGTGGTCATGGCGCTCGAAAAAGGCAACGCTGTGAAATCATGGCGCGACCTAATGGGCGCGACGGATCCTGCAAACGCCGACGAAGGAACGCTGCGAAAACTCTTCGGAGGCTCGGTAGGTGAGAACGCTGTTCACGGATCCGACTCGGATGAGAACGCTGCCATCGAGGTCTCGTATTTCTTTAGTCAACTTGAACTCGTTTGAGTAGCCCCTATGAGGCAATGTCCAAAGTGCAATGCGCAGTTTGACGATGCCTGGATGAGTTTTTGTCCGGAAGACGGAATGATTCTTGTTGATCCGTCGCTGGCGGGAATCAAAACTTCTGCCGATCCGTCGTCGGCCGTGAATTCAGAAGATCCGACACTGGTTTATCGTCCGCCAGTTGAACCTGGTAGTTGGGCCACGCCGGATGCGTATCCGATTCCAGCGTGGAATCCGCCCATCCAAACTCCTCCGAATCCAGCTTGGACGCCACCCGTGGTCCAAACTCCGCCCCCGCCCTGGCGTCCGCCTCCACCGCCCGCTTATGTGAAACCACCGAGTCCGGCGATCGGCGTTGCGTCGATGATCGTCGGCATCCTCGGCATGGTGTTTGGCATATTGTGTTTTGGACCGGTGATTGGAGTCGTTGCTGTAGCTCTCGGAATCGTAGCGTTAACTCAGAACAAAAAAATGCCGCAACACGTCGGTGGCAGAGCGTTCGCCATAGTCGGAATTGTGACTGGCGGACTTAGCCTCCTGATCTACGGTGGTATTGTTCTGTTCGCGATATTGGTGAATTTGTAAGTACTGCATTTGATCGATGAAGCGCTGTCCCACTTGTCAGAGAACCTATACGGATCAGAACCTCAGTTACTGTATTGAGGACGGTACGCCGCTGGTTTCAGTTTCAGTCGACGACGATCCAACGGTCGTTACGCCGGGCCGTTCGACCACGCCAGAGGGCGATGATTGGAACGCAGTCGCCTATCGTCCACCAGGCGCAAATGTTCCGCCCGAGGTCAGGAAGAGAAGAGTGTGGCCCTGGGTGCTTGGTCTTGTCGGGCTGCTTGCGCTCGTGATTACCGGGCTCGCTATTACTGCGGCATTCGTGCTCCCGGGTATGATGCGTCGTGGCAATAGCAACGAAACCGCGATCGGGAGATCCAACAGCAACAGCAATGTTCCCACCTCAACCCCGAGGAGCTCGCCTTCAACTAATGCAAACAGCGAGATTCCGGCGAATGGAAACGCGAACGCGAACACGAACACCAGTACCGACGCTCCCACCGATAAAGACTTAGTGCTCGCGCAGTTAACCGACATCGAGAATGAATGGACGGTTGCAAATCTGAATGCCGACAAAAAGAAACTGGAGCGAATTCTGGCAGACGACTATGTCGGTCCGTCGAGTAACGGTGGCATGGAGGGCAAGCGCGATTACATTCAAAATATTCAACGCGACAGGTCTGTTCAGAAGTGGGAATTCGAGAATCTGAAAGTGACACTCCGAGGCGATCGCGCTACGCTGAGTGGACAGGTTCGTCTGACGCGCAATAATCAGGAAGAAGTTTATGACTTCACGGATAAGTTCGTATGGCGCGACGGTCGTTGGCAGGCGACCGGATCAGTAGTGACGCGGGCCTAGATGGTCAAGTTACGAGTTTCAAGTTGCAAGATTCAAGTTACGGGTTTGGAAACTTGAAACTTGCAACTCGTAACTTGGAACTTGCGAAGAGGTGGGAATGTCAATAATCACTGACGTCATTGAATCGACGAAGGCAATCATTCAGGGCATGGGAGTAACTCTGTCTTACATCCCGAAACGCAAATGGACTGTCGAATATCCAGATGAACCCGTCACGGTCCAGCCAAGATATCGCGGACAACATTTACTTCACGTCGACGAGCTTGGGCGCGAAAAGTGTGTCGCGTGTTTTCTTTGCGCCGCCGCCTGCCCGTCAGAGTGCATTTACATTGTCGCGAAAGATGATCCGCGACCAGCCGAAGAGCGAACAGGCGTCGACGAACGTTACGCTGAGGTTTACAACATCGATTACGGCCGGTGCATTTTTTGCGGATACTGCGTGGAAGCTTGTCCAAAAGATGCCATCACCCATGGCTACAACTTCGAGCTCTCTGTTTACAGTCGCGCTGATCTACTCAAGACCAAAGACGACTTGCTAATCACCAAACAAGTGCAGTCGAAAAACTACCGCGTTGCAATGTCTGACGAAGACGTTGATTCCGAATACAAAGAAGTCTAGACGCCGCTTTGGAGTGCGCCGACCTGTTGGCGCTTTCGTACTGGAAGCGGCGACAAGTCGCCGCGGACCAAAGCGGTGACAGGTCACCGCACTCCAAAAACGATGCCCTTTCGCGAGTTCCACTTTCAATGGACGTTTGAGTTCCAGGCAACTCCCGAACAACTGTGGCCGTTCGTTGCCGACACCAATCGTTTCAATCGAGACACAAAGGTTCCGCCATTGGAGATCGAGGGTGGGCAGAAACGCATGCCTAATGCGCGGCGTCGCGTGCGGCTCTCGATCTACGGCATGCCGGTTGAATGGGAAGAACAGCCGTTTGAGTGGGTGAAACCCTTCCGGTTCGGAGTTGAGCGAATTTACAGCAAGGGACCGATGGCCCGGATGAAGGCGCTTGCGGAGTTGACGCCCACTGACGGCGGAGGAACTAAACTGACTTATGAGCTGTGGGCCACACCGCGCAACCTGATCGGTCTTGTTGCGATTCCTCTGCAGATTCGATTGATGACAGCACCGCGCTTTCGTTCAACGTTCAAACAGTACGCTCAGTTAGCGACAGTTACTTCGCAACGTTCTGTACCGGCTGAAACGAACCCCTCATACGACTTGGACCAACCGCGCTTGTCGGCACTTAAACACAAGCTCATGGGGAGTTTTGAACCAGAGCGAAGTGAATCGAGTTTACGGATAACGAATCGGCTGTTTGACTTTATTCAGACTGCCGATGATTTTGCTGTTGCGCGTATCAGAGCATACCAACTTGCCGACGACTGGCAGGAGGATCGGCGAGAAGTGTTGAAGGTCTGTTTGCTTGCGACTCGTGCGGGAATCCTTGATTTGCAATGGGATCTGCTTTGTCCGCATTGTCGCGGTGCGCAGGAAAGCGAATCGGCGTTAAAGGATCTTTCAAGTAAGGCTCACTGCAACACGTGCCACATCGATTTTACAGCGACGTTCGATCGATATGTTGAGTTGACGTTTAGACCAAACGCTGCCGTGCGACGAGTTGATGTGACAGAATACTGTATTGGGAGTCCGGAGCGTACGCCACATGTTGTTGCCCAACAGCTTCTCAAGCAGCAAGAGGTGCGAAAGTTAAGGCTGCCGCTTGAATGTGGCAATTACCGTTTGCGGACAGTCGAATTACCGGGTGCGTTGCCAGTGACGGTGTCACCGGGTGGCGCGCAATCCGGCCGCGTCGTGTTGCACGATGCCGGATTAAACGATGAGCCGTTGAGCATAGCTGAACATTGCGAGTTGGAATTGGTGAATGAGACGTCGGCGGAGCAGTTGTTTATTCTTGAACGCACGGCATGGACGGATCAGGCCACAACGGCTGCAGAAGTAACAGCATTGCAGATGTTTCGCGATCTATTTTCCTCTGAAGCGCTGAGACCCGGAGAACAGATCTCCGTAGGAACGTTGACTGTTTTGTTCACCGACCTGAAAAACTCGACGCGCCTTTATCGTGAGATAGGAGATGCCACTGCCTTTGGTCAAGTGATGAATCACTTTGACGTCCTGCGAAAGGCGATAACGGAACAGGACGGGGCTATTGTCAAGACTATCGGCGATGCCGTGATGGCGGTGTTTCGCCGCCCAGTAGCAGCTGTACTTGCAGTTAGCCAGGCGCAGAAGGAACTGGCGAGTCCGAATTATGGCAACCCGTTGACGTTGAAAGCGGGGATTCACACCGGACCATGCATTGCGGTCACGCTTAACGATCGTCTCGACTATTTTGGATCGACCGTGAATCTGGCTGCGCGGCTCGAAGGATTATCGAGCGGATCGGATGTGATTGTGTCGCGAACGCTGTATGACGATCCCGAGTTTGCTGGTTTGATTGAAGCAGGCGAGTTTCAGACGGAGGCGTTCGATATCACTGTCAAAGGATTTGATGAGGAACGGTTTGAGTTATGGAGGGTTAAAAACCTTGAAGATCTGAGCACAGAAGCATGAGGCGAAAGCTAAGATGACGGAGCTCAGAACAGGAGCGAAGCGACTGCCAATGTGTCCAACAAATTGCTGAATATTCAGTCGCTTCGCTCCTGTTCTGATTTGTTGGTCGGCGAATTCTGCAAAGGCGCGTGGAGTCCGACAGTGTGACAATAAAGACCAAAGACCCAGGACCTAAGACCTAAGACCAATGTCTTTATTAGCGGCCAACCAAGTTTCAAAGATCTACCAGATGGGCTCGACGAACGTCGCGGCGCTTGATGAAGTCTCCATGGAAGTTAGCGAAGGCGAGTTCGTAGCCATTCAGGGAACGTCCGGCTCGGGCAAGTCGACGCTGCTCAACATGCTCGGTGGTTTGGACCATCCCACCAAAGGAGAAGTTTATTTTGCCAGGAAGCCCCTTGGACCGTTCACTAAACGAGAGATGGCACGTTACCGCCGCTTCTCCGTCGGAATGATTTTTCAAAACTTCAATCTGATTCCAACCATGACCGCTCGCGAAAACGTCTCACTTGCACTGGCGTTCGGCGGCATGCGCGGGCAACTGCGACGCACACGCTCAAGCGAATTGTTGGATCGCGTCGGACTCGGTGATCGTCTCACGCATCGCCCGGCGGAGCTCTCCGGTGGAGAACAGCAACGAGTGGCAATCGCGCGCGCACTGGCAAACAATCCAAAGGTTCTGCTTGCCGACGAGCCGACCGGAAACCTCGATTCCATTCGCGCGCGCGAACTCCTTACTTTGCTTCGCGAGATGGTCAATCACGATGCCCTCACGATCTTAATGGTGACCCACGACCACGAGCTCGCCAAAAGTTTTGCTGACAGGATAATTCTTATGAAGGATGGAAGGGTTGTTTAGGATTTTAGATTTCAGATTGACGATTGACGATTTGTGTTGAGAAGAGGAAAGAGTCGTTTATGAGTTTGTGTGGCTATAGAAATCTGAAATCTAAAATTTGAAATCTAAAATTCCTTCGAGGTGATGCCATGAACAAAGCTTCCAGCACGATGACACTCGAATCGCTGCGATCAGTACCCCTGTTTTCGTCGCTTGATGACAAAAGCGTTACTGAGTTGCGCGAACTGTTGCGCGAGAAGCACGTCGCCGGCAAGACGAAACTTTTCAACGCCGGTGAAAAAGGCGACGCAATGTATTTGATTCAAACCGGGCGCGTCCAGATAAGCATTCGGGATGAAGACAAGAACCAGGTTGTGCTGGCGGAGCTGGCCCAGGGAGACTTCTTTGGCGAGATGTCGATCATCGATGGTCGACAGAGATCGGCGGATGCGTCGGTGCTCGAAGATGCGACGTTGGCTGTTCTTTCGCGAGACGCGTTTCTAACATTCGTTCGCACGAATCCCGACGTGCCGTTGAGGATGTTGTCGTCATTGAGTGAGAGACTGCGCCGCACGGATGACCTTCT